>DIGA01000005.1 GCA_002419365.1 Mageeibacillus sp. UBA5734
CTTAAAAATAATCAGGACTTACGTGATCAATCGATAAACAATGAATCAAAGCGACTCAATCCCAATTATTCAGGATGGCGAAATGACTTGAAAACCGGCTGGTCTTGTTGACCTTTGCGTATCATATCACAGATAGAAAAATAATGCAAATTCTTTATGATTATTGCTGTTCCTATCGCATTTGGCAACTGTCAACGTCCCGGGCGATGTCGGGCCGGCGCATAGGGCTGCCGCTCCTGAGGCCTGTTCGCGCCGGATCTTGCTGTCGACTGCGGCCTGCGTTCGGTCTGAGCCGGTTGAACCGGCTGGGTCGGCCGCCCGCCGCTGTGGTTCTGAGAGGACCGGGAGGGCCGCTCTGTACCAGACAGATGTGACACCTGTTCGGCAGGCTGACTGGGCCGCCTGGCCGGATTTTGCTGCCTGGGCTGTCTGGACTGGCGTCCGGCGGGCGCTTGCTTGGGTTCGATCGTGGTGATCGTCAGGGGATACGGATGGTCATCAACCACTGGAATGGACTTGGCGATCAGCTTCTCAATATCCTTGAGCAATTTCTTTTCTTCGAAATCGCAAAAGGACAATGACGTGCCATGATTCCCTGCCCGACCGGAGCGGCCGATGCGATGGACATAGGTCTCAGGAACCTCCGGCAAATCATAATTGACAACATAGGTCAGGCCATCGATGTCAATGCCACGGGCTGCAATATCCGTAGCCACCAGGACGCGGGTGGACTTGTTCTTGAAATCACTCAGCGCACGCTGGCGGGCATTCTGGGATTTGTTACCATGGATGGCCTGGGCTGAAACATGGTCTCTGGTCAGATCGCGGGCCACGCGGTCTGCACCATGCTTGGTGCGGGTGAAGACCAGGACGGAATCGAGATTTGTGTCGCTGAGCAAATGGCTGAGCAAATGGCGCTTATTGACCTTGTCGACAAAATAAACGGTCTGCTGGATCTTTTCAACGGTCGGGGACTCCGGCGAAATCGAAACATGCACCGGATCAATCAGCATCGCATTGGACAGCTTGACGATCTCTTCCGGCATGGTGGCCGAGAAGAACAAGGTCTGGCGGCGGGTCGGAACTTGGGCGATGATCCGTTTCACATCGTGAATAAACCCCATGTCGAGCATGCGGTCCGCCTCATCGAGCGTCAGGATTTCGATGTCCTGCAGAGAAACCAGCTTCTGACCCAAAAGATCCAGGAGACGGCCCGGTGTTGCAACGAGGATGTCGATACCCTGGCGCAGCTCGATTTCCTGCTGTTTCTGTGACACGCCACCGAAAATGACACAGGAGCGCAGGCCTGTGTGTCGACCATAGGTGATCAAGCTTTCGTGGATTTGCAGAGCCAGCTCACGAGTCGGCGTCAGGATCAGGGAACGAATGCGCCGTTTTTCAGGTCTGCCAGTTTGCATCAGGCGCTGTAGTGTCGGCACGGCAAAAGCGGCGGTCTTGCCCGTGCCTGTCTGGGCACAGCCCAGCAAATCGCGACCCAGCAAAGCCGGCGGAATCGCCTGAACCTGGATCGGGGTTGGATGTTTGTAGTGCGCCTGATCCAAAGCCTTGAGGATGGGCGGGGCAATTTTCAGTTCAGTAAAAGTCATTGTTTCTCCAATTTTGTATTTGTTTGCATAAAAAACCGCCTGTTCCACAGAACGGAAAGGCGGTCAGTTCAAGCGGATGGATTGTGAATTCTTTATTAATAATAGCACAGATGACCCTGCCTTGTCCTGTTTGTTCGCATATAATGAATATGAACTTGCATCCAAGGAGGGCTTATGGAACATCAAGAGTGGGATCAGGCGAACCAGCAAGATGCACAGGGGAACACGCAAAGCCCTGAATCCGTTGAATTTTTCAACATCCAGCCCCGCCACGTGCCCAATCCTGGCGCACCCGATCTGGATGATGACTTTGCCGATGACCCGGTCAGGCACCCGCGCCAGTTTCGCGAATACCGCCTGCAACATCGCAAACCACCCTTGAGCAAACCGGTCATCCTATCCATTCTTTTACTAGTCATTCTGGTATTTGCTGCCCTTTTGATCCAGCGCCTGGTCGCCGGTGATCGTGAGACCAGTCTAGAAACGACCCCAACCACCATCATTCAGGTGACGACAGCCACCACCACCGCGCCTGTCCAGATCCTGACCATCAAAGACGGGCAACGCTACAACATCCGTCCTTCGCCGGGGGTGGGTGAAGCAGCTCTCAAAACCGCGACTGGCGGCGAACAATACACCATCCAATCGATTGTAACAGGTGAGCCGACCCGGTACGGCGACCAGTGGTACGAAATCATGCTCGACGGCAAAGCCGCTTATATCATTCTCGATGCCGAAGGCCAAGACGTGTCCGAGCGGGACGGCTAACCGAGGAATGCGGCCATGAAACTGGGCCTGGTCCTCGAAGGCGGCGCGAGCCGGACCTATTTCTCATGCGGCGTGCTGGACGCGCTATTGGAAGAGCAGATCATTGCCGACATGGTCATTGGCACCTCTGCCGGCATCGCCAATGCCTTGTCCTACGCCTCCGGCCAGATCGGCCGCAACATCCAAGTTGCCAAAAACTACATGAGAGATCACCGCTACATGGGGATCCGCCATTTGATCAATCCGAAAAACAAGAGCATCTACAACCTGGAATTTGTCTTTGAGACCATCCCCCAGTCGTGCGTCCCCTTTGATTTTGCTGCCTTTGCCCAATTTAAAGGCGATGTCGTAGCGACTGTCACCAATTTGAAGACGGGGCTGACTGAGTATCTTCCTGTTCCCAAACAAGGACGTCAGGATCTGGTCCTGATGGCCAGCTGTGCATTGCCTCTCCTGTTTCCGGTCATCGAGATCGACGGTCAGCCATACATGGACGGCGGAATTACAACCCCGGTACCTGTAGAGGAGGCTATCCGCGCCGGGTGTGACAAGACCATTGTCATCCTGACACGGGAACGAGGGTATAAAAAACAGCCAGAAAACCTGATGCTCCTGGCAGCCAGATTCTATAAGCAGTATCCTGAGTTTGCCAAGGCTTTGCAGAACCGGGCTCAGACCTATAACGACAACATGAAGCGTGTGTTTGAATTGGAGGCAGAAGGCAAAGCCTTCATCATCGCACCGGAATCGATGGTCGAGATCAAGCGCACAGAATCAGATCCAGACATATTGGAGAGTTTGTATCAGGATGGTTACCACGTGTTGAAGAATCATCTGCCTGCACTCAACACCTATCTGGAAAACTGATTTTCTGTTGCCCAAGAGACGATACCTTCATCGACTCTCCTGGCATGCCAGGAAATAATCAGAGTATTTTAACCCGTTCAGGCCATCTTTTGTTTGAATTCGATCGACAAACCATCCGGATCATAGACATAGAAGTAGCGGTTTTCCGGATCCGGGAACCGGATGTCGGATGGATTGAGGTCCCAGGCCAATGCTTTTTCGCGCAGCCCGTCGAGGTCATCGGTCTGGAAGCAGATGGTCAGGCCTTTGGTTTCGACTTTGACACCCTCCGGCATGTAGACCAGCTCGATCTGGGTCGCACCTTCCTGGTCCGCCAGAAACGCGATGCGCCAGTCCCCTTGGGACAACCGCTTCTGGATGGTCAGCCCAACGAACTCCTCATAGAACTTGATTGATTTTTCAATATCCCGGACCCGGATAATCAACTGGTAAAAATGCATGGGACACTCCTTTTCATCTCTTTAAAATCCAAATTTTACATATTGCAACAATCGGCCAGCGATTGTCTGAATCTATAATGATACTATGCCATTAATTTAGAATGAGAGCACACAGGAATCATGCAGTTACAGCAGGCATTTTGCAAGAGGAGATTACCTACATGAATCAATATTCAATGCTGACCTTGGTCGTCGACGATGAAATTGTTCTTTCAACGCATGAGATTGATGCGATCGAGCAGCTTTTCACTCCTTTGGAGCTGCCTAATCCCGACGAAAAGCTGGTCGTCAAAAAAGATCGGGTCGGCATGATCCGATTGTCCATCAAGGGCAAAAAGACCAAATCACGTCCCGATCTCAACAGAGTCATCCACATGCTCGGAGAAAATGGCTGGGAGCCTTTTTCTGTCCACACACCTTCCCAGACCTACTATTTCCGCAAACTTGTGAAAAAGCAATAATCGGTTTGAATCAGCCAAACCGGCCTGAGATGTAGTTATTGGTCCGCTCGTCAGCTGGCCGGGCAAACATGATCTCGGTCCGATCGTATTCGATCACCTCACCATTGAGGAAAAATGCCGTCATATCCGATATGCGCGCGGCTTGCTGCATGGAATGTGTCACGATGACGATGCTGTAGCGGGCCTTGAGTTGGTCAATCAGTTCTTCGACCTTGAAGGAAGCAATCGGGTCGAGGGCTGAGGTCGGTTCATCCAGGAGCAGGACGTCTGGCTCTACGGCCAGACAGCGGGCGATGCACAAGCGCTGCTGCTGTCCGCCGGACAAACCGTAGGCATTGTCATGCAGCCGGTCCTTGACCTCATCCCACAAAGCCGCATCGACGAGGCTTTTTTCAGCGATTTCGAGCAATTTCTTCTTGTCGTGGATGCCATGCAGCTTGGGGCCAAAAGTGACATTGTTCAGGATGGATTTCGGAAACGGATTGGGCTTTTGGAACACCATGCCCACCCGCGCTCTCAGCGCTTCCACTTTGATATCCGGATCCAGGATGTTGCGGCCATGGTACATGATGTTACCTGTTGTCCGGACGCCTGGAACCTCTTCGACCATTCGGTTGAGTGTTTTGACAAAGGTCGATTTGCCACAGCCGGATGGGCCGATGATCGAGGTCACCTGGTTTTTCTGGATCTCCAGGCTGACATCTTTCAGGGCATGGTGATCGCCATACCAGAGATTGAGGTCTTTGACATCATAGGCGTTCTGGGTCATAAGTCCGGGCTGGCTTGCAGTCTGCTGGTTCATCTGGATCTGGGCTCCTCAATACTTGTGGGAATATTTGTTACGGATCACAATTGCGATCGAGTTCAGGGCAAAAAGCAGGGCCATCAGGATGATGATCGTGGCAGCGGCCAGATTGGCATATTCTTTGGTCAGGACAGCATCCAGCGTCCAATAGTAGATCTGGATCGGCAAGGCCGTGAAGTCATCCATGATGCTATCGGGCAATTTCATGATCAAAGTTGGGATGCCCAGCACGACCAGCGGTGCTGTCTCGCCGATGGCGCGGGAGATGGCCAGGATGGTGCCCGTCAGGATGCCCGGCATCGCTGTGGGCAGCACGATCCGCCAGATGGTTGTCCAGTGAGTCGCACCCAGGCCATAAGACGCATCCCGCAAAAATCCCGGGACGGCCCGGATCGCTTCCTGGCTGGCGACGACAATTGTCGGCAAGACTAAAAGGGAGAGCGTCAGGCCACCGGCCAGGATGCTGGAACCGAGGCCAAACAGGCGGCCAAACACGGTCAGGCCCAAAAGGCCGAAAATAACCGAAGGCACGCCGGCCAGATTGGCGATATTGGTCTGGATAAAGGCATGCAGGCGGCCTTTGTGGGCAAATTCTTCAAGGTACACAGCTGTAGCTACGCCGATGATGACCGAAGTGGGGATCACGACCAGCATCAGCATGGCAGAACCTCGGATGGCACCTTTGATGCCAGCTTTTTCTGCAAAGCGGGAAAGATTGCCGGTCAAAAACTGGACATCCAGCCAACCGATGCTGTCGCGGACAACCTGGATGATCAGGACGCCCAGGACCAGCAGGGCAAAAATCATCGAGAAGAAAAAGACCTTGCGGGCCAGCCAGTCGAGCAGGATGCGGCGGTTGATCCGCTTTTGCACCGACTCGGATGTGAAAAATGAATCGTCGGCCTGGCGCTGCAGGCTCGTTTGTTCTACGGTTTGGTTAAGGTTGCGGGATTGTTCCATATCCATATCAGTAAACCTCCCGGAATTTGCGGGAAACGTGTTGCGCCGTCATATTCAGGAGCAAGGTGAAGGCAAACAGGATCAGGCCAACCGCATACAAGCTGTAATAGCCGATCGTGCCGCTGCCTGCATCACCGCTGGTGAACTCAACGATGTAGCCGGTCATGGTCTGGATGGACTGGGTGACATCAAGCGTGAAGCGCTTGGAACTGCCGCTGGCGATGGCGACGATCATGGTTTCACCAACAGCACGTGAAATGCCAAGCACGATCGAAGCGATGACTCCCGACAGGGCAGCCGGCAGGACGACCTGGACCGAGGCCTCCAGTTTGGTCGAGCCAAGGCCGAGAGCGGCTTCGCGAATCGCGTTCGGCACCGAACTCATGGCATCTTCGGACAGTGAGGTCACGAGCGGGATGATCATGATGCCCATGACGATCCCTGGGCTGAGGACATTCTTGGCCTCGAGGGTTGGGATCAGGCGGGTCAGGAGCGGGGTGACAAAGGAATAGGCGAAAAAGCCATAGACGATGGTAGGAATACCGGCCAGAAGTTCGATGATCGGCTTGATGACTTTCCTGACCCGGTCCGATGCAAACTGGCTCATGTAGATCGCTGCCGTCAGCCCGATTGGTGTGGCTACCAGCATCGCGATGAAGGACGTCAAAACCGTTCCTGTGATCAGCGGGATGAAGCCGAATTTGGGCTCTGCCGCCAACGGGGCCAGCTCCGTGCTGAACACATCTTTCAGGGGGACTGCCCGGAAAAAATGCAGGGCATCATTGAACAGCGTCAGGACAATGCCAACCGTGGTGATGATCGATATCGATGCAGCCAGGACGAAAAACGCAGGGATGAATTTTTCGTATTTCCTGGACTTGAGCTTGAAATTCCGGCGGGGCTTTTGCGGAGCCGCAGACTCAATGCTGTTCATGCAAATGATCCTTTCCGTAAAGGTATCTGGTGTTTGGAGAGAGCAAAGACAGGATGAGAAGCATCAAGCTCCCCATCCCATCTCCCAACGTCGTATCAGATGATGTCTTTTTTAGCCAATTTTGTTCAGTTCAGCCAGGTAAGCTTCGTACTGGTCCATCGGCAGCGGAGCGAAGCCGGTTTCGCCAGCCAGTTCAGCGGCACCCTGGGCAACCACGTACTTGGCATAGTCGAGCACCTGGGGTTTTTCCATGGCGTATTTGAGGTTCAGGTAGGTGAAGACCGGGCGGGTGAATCCAGCATAGGGCAGGTCTTCGCCGATGGTTTCGAGGGTGGGCTCAACCGGACCGTTGCCGAAGTCGACTTTGACCGCTGTGATCTTGTCCTTGTTGCTGACATAGTAGCCGAAGCCGAAGAAGGCGATGGCGTTCTTGTCTTTGGAAACCAGGTCAACCAGGGTGGAATATTCCTGCTGCAGATTAACCGTCTTGACCATGTCAGCTTTTTTCAAGATGCTTTCGAAGAAGAATTCGTAGGTGCCGTGGTTTTCGTTCGGACCATAGAACTTGACTTCCTCGGCAGGCCAGTCGGCACGGATGTCAGACCAGAGCACTTTGTCTTCGGCATTGTAGCTGCCCGACAGGTACATCTTGACGATCTCGTCTTTGGTCATCTCAGTCGCCCAGGTGTTTTCCTTGTTGATAACCATGGTCAGGCCGTCGAGCGCAAGCTTGATTTCCATGACATCCGTCTCGTAGTTCAGGCCATTTTCCTTGAGCTGGTCGATTTCTTCCTGCTTGATGGCACGGGAGGCGTCTGAAAAATCAGTTTCGCCGGGGATGAACTTCTTGAATCCGGCACTGGAACCAGCGCGGCCAACCTGGACATTGACTTCCGGCTGGACTTCCACCATGTAGGTTTCGGCGATGGCAGCCATCAGGGGGTAGACCGTACCGGAGCCGTCGATGATGACGTCGCCGCTGAGTTCAGCAACTGTTTCTGCAGCAGTGGTTTCAGCAGCAGCGGTGGTGGCAGCTGCGCCAGCAGTGGTGGCAGCAGTGGATGAAGCGCAGGCAGCAGTCGATACGAGCATCGACACAGCCAGCAAAGCAACGGCAAGTTTTTTGATCATGGTGTGTGTTCCTCCAAATTTTCCTTGAGCAGTTCATCTGTCAGTGATCGAGTTGGGTTCGCGATCAAGTCGGTGACTGTTTTGAACACCCTCATCTTAGCAAGGGCCAGCCAGTGGATCATCAGAAGAGAATTATGGCAATGTAAAAGATAGGTTATGGTGCCGAAATTGGGACGCCGTCCTGATTTCGGCACAAACGAACCTGAATAGGGTAAGATGGAACTGAATCCATGCTAAGGAGTTATTTGCGATGAACCATCAGAAACTCCGGCTGGCCTTGGAAAAGCGCGGCTATCAAGTTTCGGTGTTTGACTCAGCGAGCCAGGCTGCAGAATACCTGGTCAGTCAGATCGTCGGATGTACGGTCGGCTTTGGGGATTCTGCCACCTTGGCCGCGATGGATCTGGCCAGCCGTTTATCCGAGTGCAACCAAGTCTTTGATCCTGGTTCTTGTCCCGATGAGGCTTTCCTCGAAACCGCCAAAAAGGCTCTGAACACCGAAATTTTCCTGACTTCGGTCAATGGTGTGGCTGAAACAGGCGAGCTGATCAATCTGGATGGAACAGGTAACCGGGTCGCCGGTTCCTTATTCGGTCACAAGAAGGTGTATTTCGTTTTTGGCCGGAACAAGATCGAACCGACACTCGAGCAGGCCATCTGGCGAGCCAGAAATATTGCCGCTCCCATCAATGCCAAGCGGCTGGGCTATCGCACGCCCTGCGCGATCAAGGGGGACCGGTGTTACGACTGTACCTCACCGGACCGGATCTGCAACGCACTGGTGATCTATTATGGTAAAATGCATTCGACCGAAGCCGAAGTGATCCTCATCGACGAGGCGCTTGGCTATTGATTCGATCGCCGGAGGAAGCCAATGGAAAATGTCCTGTTCGCGTTTGGATTGACACTCTTTGCAGGCCTATCAACAGGCATCGGCAGCCTCATCGCCTTTTTCTCCAAAAAAAGCAGCCCGCGGTTTTTATCGGTCAGCCTGGGTTTTTCGGCTGGCGTCATGATCTATGTCTCCATGGTCGAAATCTTCTTTAAAGCCAAAGCTGGCCTCATCGTTGAACTCGGCGAGACATTGGGATCCTGGGTCACCGTTCTTTCTTTTTTCGGTGGCATGTTCCTGATTGCCGTCATCGACAAGCTGGTTCCCTCCTCGGAAAACCCGCATGAAATGCACTCGGTCGAAGAAATGTGCGAGGATCATCCGGAGTCCAGCCACCACCAGAAGCAGATCGAAATGCGCGAAAAGGCGCTGAAAAACCACAAGCTCCTGCGCATGGGAGTTTTGACCGCACTGGCTATTGGGATTCACAATTTCCCGGAGGGCCTGGCCACCTTCATCGCGGCCATGCAGGAACCACAAATCGCCATCCCGATCGCCGCAGCCATTGCCATCCACAACATACCGGAAGGCATCGCCGTCTCTGTTCCGATCTTCTACGCAACGGGGAGCAAGAAAAAGGCCTTCTTCTATTCTTTCATCTCCGGCCTGTCCGAGCCAATCGGCGCTCTGGTGGGCTACCTGATCCTGATGCCCTTCATGAGTGACACCCTGATGGGCATCATCTTCGGGATTGTCGCTGGGATCATGGTCTTCATCTCGCTGGACGAGTTGTTACCCTCAGCCAGGGACTACGGCGAACACCACCTGTCCATCTATGGCATGGTCGCCGGCATGATCGTCATGGCCGTCAGTTTGCTGTTGTTCCTATAAAAAGCACAAAGGCCTGGATCCACCAATCCAGTTGGATGGCTGGTTCATGCAACCTCGCTGGGTTTTTCAAGTGATGACCTCGTAATTTCCATTCCGCAAGGCAGCGATCGCCCGGTCGATGTCTTTTTCCTTGACCAAGATATAGTCCGTATCATAAGTCGACAGTGCAAACAGGCTGATCCCATTGGCGGCCAAAATCGAACTGATCGCAGCGAGGATACCGGTCAGTGAAAAGTCGAGCGGTCCGAGGACTTCCAAAATCCGCCAGCTTTTCTCAGCCTGAATTTCATCCGGTATGACCTGCTCAAGGCATACGACTGAAAGTTCATCCGAGGTGCGGGTGATCGAGAACAGCTCGCCGGATGATGCCCACTGTGGAATCTTGCTGCCTGAATCCAAGCGGCAGACACCATAGCGTTCCTTGTGCAGCTTCATGGTCAAAATAGTCACAGCCATGGTTTTATAGCCTCCGTTAACCGGGATTCTGATGGGACATCACTGACAAAACGGGCTTTAGCTCAAAAAACACAGTTGCTTTCCCTTGGCGATTGGGCCTGTTTCAATTGGAGCGGCTCAGAGGAGAAAAGCACGTTTTCCCAAAATGATAGCAAGATATCCGATGCCTCTCAGAGCCATGACTGATATTCTCGCTTTTATGGACAAAATTATCAACCAAAAGCGCGCCCAGTCAAGCGTGACGCTCTGGAATCGCCAGTTTGTGATCATCAACGTGATCACAACGCTGGCTTTTTTTGCTGAGTATGTTCTGGTTACAACCGTCCCCTTATTTGCTCTCCGATTTGGCGGCAACGAGGCTACAGCGGGGGTATTCATGTCAATCATCTCCCTGACGGCACTGCTGGTGCGGCCGATCTTGTTCTCTTTCTCGTCCTGCAGCATGACTAATCTGGCTTAATCTGTGTATAATAGGCCGCAGAATTGGCAAACCCTTTGAAATATTCTAGATCACATCTATTGGATTCAAGGAGAACCGTTATGGCTGGAAACCGCATGATCTGTACAACAAACCAAGTCGAATACCTGTCCATCCGCAAGGCTATGGTGGCAGGAGGACGCTCCTTTGAGGAGATTCAAGCCGCCACTGGGGTCTGTGGTGAATGTGAGGGCTGCAAGAGTGAGCTCGACGGGATTTTGTCATCGGTCTGTGGCTGCATGAAAGTCTCCCTGCAAGCGGTGATCGAGGCCGTCAAATCGGGTGCGGACACGGTTGAAAAAGTCGGCGAACGGACCGGCGCTGGGACGGATTGCGGCCGCTGCAAAGGGCTGATCGCGAACATCATTGAACTGGGGTATTGAGTCTTTTCCAAGGAGAACCCCCATGGAAGTCAGGCCGGATCTTTTTGTATCTATCCCGGCAATTGAAGCGCTGGTCAAAGAAACCGTAGCCGAAATCCTGAGCCAGTCAGACTATGTCATTCAGGCGAAAGGCCGCCAGGATCTGGTGACGGAGCTCGATTTTGCCATGGAGCGGGAGATCAAGCGTCGTCTGCACGACCTGTTCCCGGCTGACCACTTCATTGGTGAAGAAGAAAACCACGCAGACCTGGGACCGGAACGGACCTGGGTCTGTGACCCGATCGACGGCACCGTCAATTTCGTCCAGCGATTACCTTTTTATGGGGTCACCCTGGCCCTGCTGGTCGAGCGTGAGCCAGTCTTCACCTTGATCCATCTGCCCGAACTGGATGAAACCTATACAGCCAGCCGCGGCCAAGGGGCATTTCTCAATGGCCAGCGGTTGGCGACCCATCCCGAGCGCGAGCTCGCCCAGAGCATTGTCACGTTCGGAGATTTTTCCAAATCCAACCCGACATCCCGGCCGTTCCAGATCAAGGCCATGTCCATCCTGATGGAAAAGGCCCTCCGGGTGCGCATCCAGGGAGCCTCTTCGGTCGATTTTGCATTTCTGGCTGCCGACCGCAACAGCTGCCACATCCTGTTTTCCAACAGCCTCTGGGAAGTGGCCCCGGGTGCCCTGCTGGCCAAAGAAGCTGGCTGTGTGACCACCACCCTCAATGGGCAGGATTACGGCTTTCGGCGCCAAGGCCTGGTGATTGCAACCAATCAGAAGATCCTGGACCAGGTGGTCAAGGAACTGGATCGAGGCTGGCGAGTGGTCTGATCACTCAAACGGGTACAGCACAACCTCCATCGCCAGTCCCTTTTGCATCGCTTCGAGACCAAGCGCAAAGTCCTTCAGCGGCAGTTTGTGAGTCACCAGGTTCTCGAAATCAACGACGTTGTTTTCCAGCGTGTTGACTGTGTTGTACAACGTGTTGAGCCCGATGAAATTGCCATAGATCGTCAGGCCCCGGGCGGTGATCGTGTTCTGGGAGATCTCCTGGCGCGCGTTGGCATTCATGCCAAACAGCAGGATCGAACCGCCGTTCTTGACCGTGGCCAGGGCGTCCTTGATCAGGACTCCGACCGCATCGATCACAATATCTGCACCAACCCCATTGGTATCCTCCCTGACCGCAGTCAGCAAGTCTTCCCGGTCGGGTCGGATCACGCGCGTGGCTCCTTGTTTGAGTGCAAACCCAGCACGAAAATCACTGATTTCAGATACGAGTACCTTCCCTGCGCCGGATGCTTTCATCAGGCCGGTGAAATACTGGCCGATCGGGCCACCTCCCAGAACCAGAACCGTGTCACCGGGCATGACTTTGAGCTTTTTCACAGCACCCATGACGCAGGTAAGTGGTTCCGCAAAAATTGCTTTTTCGATTGCAACATCGTGACTGATCTTGACCAGGGCGGTGTCCGGAAACACAGCATACTGGGCAAAAACGCCGTCGATGTGGACACCCATCGAGGTTATGCTCTGGCAAAGATTGGAATGACCACTGAGACAGGCTGGGCACGTGCCGCAGGGCAGATTGTTGTCAGCGACGACCCGGTCACCGGGTTGAAAGGCTTTGACAGCGGGACCGGTCGAGACGATTTCAGCCACGCATTCATGGCCGAGGATGATGCCTGGGTTCGCGATGACACCGGGCGGATTGTGTAGGATGTGCACATCGGTGCCACAGATGCTGGCGGCCAGGATTTTGACCAGGACATCCTGAGGGTTTTTGATCTGGGGGATAGGGCGTGTGGTGATTTCATACCGGCCGAGCTCGCTGAAGACAACCGCGTCCATTTGCTGGTCCATGGCTAGTTTTCCTTTCTGTTTATAGGCACCGGTCCGATGCCTTCGACTGTTAAATTATTTGGTCTGGTTTTGTTTCAGGTAGGCGTCATGGAGCTGGAGACAGAATTCGAGGCTCTTGGTGCCGTCATGAGCCGTGGTTTCCGGATCGCGTCCGGTCAGGATGCAATCGACAAAGTCGGCCATTTCGTGGTAGAAGGCATCTCCCCAGCGAGCCTGGAAGCTTTCCTGAGCCTCCTCGAGAATGCCGGCGTCCATGAACTGGGTGACATAATTTTTGCGCGGCACGTTGTTGACGCGCAAAGTGCCTTTCGTGCCGACGATCTCGGATTCGACATGGCTGCAGGTATGGGTCCGGCCTACTTGGATGTAGGCAGTGGTCTGGTTGTCAAATTTTGTCAGGGAAAATCCGTTGTCGTAATCGCTGTAGTCAGCTAACCCGGTGCAGACAAAAGCGCCTCCGTTGGCAAAGCTTTCCACCGGTTCACCTTCGAGAAACCAGCGGGCCAGGTCGGTGTCGTGGCTGCCCATTTCGATGAACCAGGGCACATAGATGCCGCGCCTGACACCGTCGAGATGCGCATCGAGCACTGAAGCCGGGTCGAGGCTGACCCCTTTGAAAAGGATCGGTTTACCAATCTGGCCGGCCCGGATGCGGGCTTTGACTTCGGCATAGGAGGGGTCAAAGCGCCGCATGAATCCGACTGTGAATTTCCTGTCCGGATTCTGGACGACAGCTTGTTCGACTGCCAGGCAATCTTCGACTGTCTTGGCCAGTGGTTTTTCGCAGAAAATGTGTTTGTGGGCCGCACAAGCTTTGATGGCCTGTTCCTTATGCGCCTCGGCACCTGTTGCAATGACAATCGCATCGATTTCTGGATTGGCGAGCATCTCGTCGTAATTCGTATAACCAAATTGGATGTTGAATTCCGCCTGGATCGCCCGGACCCTGTCCTCGTGCCGGGCGCAGACGGCGATGACTTCAGAACCAGGGATTCGTTGCTGCAGATTGGTGATGTGAGTTCGCCCCATGCCACCGATGCCGACGACGCCAAATTTGATCTTTGCCATGTATACTGCCTCCTCGCCCCTGCTGCCGGGGCTCAATCCTGCGGTTCAATCTGAGAAACGGATGCTGTTGAGATAGTTCAAAGTGCGTTGTGCAATCGGGAATGGTTTATCTGCTGGTGCTGGATACATGTCTTGTTCGACAATCGCCCAGCCATCAAAGGCGTGCTCTTTCAGAATGTCGCGAATGGCAGCAAAATCGACACTGCCGCATCCTGCTTCCACCATGATACCGCGGTCGATCGCAGCCGCAAAACTCAGGCCTTCGCGGTCCTTATCCACCCGTACGGACAGGTCGCAGTCCTTGATGTGGAGGTATTTGATCCGGTCGATGTGGCGACGCAAAAATTCGACTGGATCACCTCCGGCATAGGCATGGTGTCCCGTGTCCAGGCACAGATCGATATCAACTTCGCTGAGCAGTTTTTCGATCTGCGCCTCGGTCTCGACATGGGTTTCTCCATGGGGATGGAAATAGATCGTCAAGCCATGCTGATCGCGGGCATAATCGCGGATCTGTCGGACACCATCAGAGAGCACTTTCCAGCTGGCATCATCCAACTGCTTCGGACTGGTCAGTTCGCCTGTCCAGAGGTCGGAGTACGTGTTGTCCATCAGGATGATGGTTTTTGTGTCTGGAAATGCCGCCAGGAGCTGGGCCATCTGGTCCACGGTCGGCAGGATCACTTGCTCGATGTTGGCCTGCGAGGTCAAATCGCTCATGATCGTGGTCGAAACCAGTTCCAAGCCACGCGATGCTAATTCCTGCTGCAAGACTGCCGGGTCGATGGGCAGATAGCCCCAGGGACCCAGCTCCAGTGCAGTGTAGCCCGCCCGGACCATTTCATCGAGACAGGTCTGCCAGCTGACTTGCTGGTCATCCTGCGGGAACCAGACACCCCAGGAGTCTGGGCAGGTGCCAATTTTGATCGCCATGGTTCTACGCTCCTCAGTCTTCAATCCGGACCCATTGGCCGGTGCGGGCGGATTCAATGCAGGCACTGATCGTGCGGTCGACATGGTAGCCGAATTCAAAATCACTCAGGTAGGGTTCGCCCTTGAGAACGGCGGCGAACAATTCGTGGAATTCGAGCACTTTCATGTCGTTGAAGCTGATCGCGATCCCTCCAGCACCAAAGAAGGTGCCATAGCCTTTGTGCTCGGGGTTGAGCAGCACCGTACGATAGCCACGGTCAGCTGGATCATCGGATTTGAAATAAACGTTGACTTCCATCATTTTCTCGAGGTTGTAATGGACGGAGCCCTGCGTACCTTGAATTTCGAATTGGAGATAGTTCTTGCGGCCAGTGGCGATGCGGCTCGTTCCGAGTGTGCCGATCGCACCGTTTTTGTATTCAGCCAGGATCTGGATGACATCATCATTCTCGACTGTAGCCATCTCGCTTGAGCCAGCGGTTTTCGGTCGTTCCTTGATAACCGTCCGCTGCACGGCATTGACGGCTGTGATATCACCCATCAGGGCCTGGGAAATGCTGAAGAGATGCGATCCGAGGTCACCCAATGCGCCACTGCCGGAAAATTTGTTGATGTGGCGCCAGGAGATTGGTAACTGGGGATCCAGAAGCATGTCCTGGTCATAAGTGCCGGTGAAACGGACGATCTGGCCGAGTCGACCGGATTGGATCAAACTGCGGATATAGGCGGTGGCCGGGTTGAGCAAATTGTTGAACCCAACATAATTGACCACGTTGCGTTCAGCTGCCAGCTCGGCCAATTCCCTGGATTCAGCAGCTGAGATGCTCAGCGGCTTTTCACAGAAGATATGCTTGCTATTTTCCAGAGCTGCTTTGGCGACGATGTAATGCAAATGGTTCGGGGTGCAAATATCGACCAGATCGATTGCCGGATCCTGGACCAATTCCATCCAGTCGGTCGTCCAGCGCTTGTAACCGAGTTTCTCACAAGCTTGCCTGGCGTTCGCGTCGTTGACATCGGCAACCATTTCATAAATGGGCTTGCCCATGTCCGGGCCAAACAGCATCAGGGCATTTGCGATCGAGACGGAATGGTCCTTGCCCATCCAGCCTGCCCCTACGAGACCGATTCGAATTTCCTGCATCATCACATTCACCTCATTGTTTATGGATTGACTATTCTTGCTTACGTACTATTATGGTATTACAGCTATATTTGTGGGTCATTTCACGGAATTGCTTATTTATCAACATTTATTGCTTTTTCTAAACCATTTGAATTCCTGAGAGTCTGGATGTACACACGAGGTTAGAATCATGTTCGAAAATGAGCCTGGAGTCCTGTTCGACTCGAAAATCTATCCGCATGTTCCATCCGAGTTTGCCCGGAAAAATCTGTTTTTCGCCCATATAGGCGGATCCTATCACTGCACACCTCCCTATCGCGTGCAACGTGATTATCTCGAATCCTTTATCATCTTCCTGGTCACGGACGGATTGCTTGCTGTGGACTACCGGGATGAACAACTCGAAGCCAGGCCAGGCCAGATTGTCCTGCTTGATTGCAAACACCCGCAAGCATACTGGATGGTGAAAAGCGGACGGTTCAAGTGGTTCCACTTTTCAGGCAATGCCAGCCAGGCTTACCTCGATTTGGTTTATTCCAGCCGGGGAATCGTCATCGATGTGGCTCGCCCTGAAAGGATTGACCCCATTATGAACGAGATCCTCCAGATGATGGCCCAAGATCGTGTGGATGAACACCAGACTTCGAGCCTCATCCACCAGATTTTTGCCGAGATCCTGTCTTCTCCAGACGCTTCCAATCACATCCTAGACCCTATGATTAGAAGCGCCATCCAATTCATCGACTTGCACATTCAGGATTCGATTTCACTCGATCAGATTGCTGCCAGCGTCAATCTCAGTCCGTTTTATTTCCTGCGCCTCTTTAAAAAGCACATGGACACCACACCGCATGAATACCTGACCCAGGCACGGCTCAAGCAAGCCATGCATCTGCTCAGGCAAACACGACTGTCCCTGGACAATATCGCTGACCATTGCGGATTCAATAGCGCAACTCATTTCATCAGAAGTTTCCGTCAGCACCTGAATATGACACCGGGTCAATACCGGCAGTTGAAATTTTGAGATTTACAGCGCATGCTGAATTTCCGCATGATTTTGCGAATATTCCAGACATCCCAGTATAATGGTAGTAGTTTGTTTGACGGTTGGAGGTGATTGTAATGAAATACAAGGTTCATCGATTAGAAATCCGTGTCAAATCAGCTCAGGAGACTTTGGAAACATTCATCAATTCCCTGGATGGAGATGTAGTTTCGATTGTACCCATCGTCAACCCGACCTTTAGACCAATGGGAGCGACATCCATAACAAATCAATTGTTGATTGTTGAACAAATCAAATCGCCGGTTGATTCCACTCCGTGACTTACGAGCGCTCAAGACAGCAAAGCCGCCGCATCCCACGCTGAAAACCATGCTTCATACGCATCAACGTGTGTCTCGTACGGATCGTCAGGCACCATGTTTTCACCCCCTGCAATAAACCCGGTTTAGTCGATTGACAACCCACATGGATAGTTGCTATCCTATTTTCGTATTTGCAAACTTTCGCAAATAGGACATGTGCCAAGAGCCACAGGAGGCAGCCATGATCTATCTGGATTACAATGCCACCACACCCGTGGACCCAGGTGTAGCCAAGGCTTTGATGCCTTTCATCTTCCAGCATTTCGGCAATCCTTCCAGCAGCCATGCCTACGGCCAGACTGCCAAAACTGCCGCGGAAAATGCCCGCGGCCAGGTCGCAAAGCTCCTCAACTGCACACCCAGCGAGATTCTTTTCACCAGTGGCGGCAGTGAGTCTAACAACACCGCCATCAAAGGCGTCGCCTGGCACCTCAAAGATAAAGGTAACCACATCATCACCTCAGAGATCGAGCATCCAGCCGTGCTCAATGTTTGCGCCTGGCTGAGAACACAGGGTTTTGAGATCACCTATCTGCCCGTCGATCACTATGGTCAGGTCCGGCCTGATGATCTGGCTGCTGCGCTGACCGACCGTACCATCCTAGTCAGCATCATGCATGCTAACAATGAGACCGGCACCATCCAGCCGATTCGCCATCTGGCTGAGCTGACCCATCGCCAGGGAGCCCTGTTCCACACCGATGCCGCCCAGTCCGTTGGCAAAATTGCCACCGACGTCCAGGAGCTGGGGGTCGATTTCCTGACCGTTGCCGGGCACAAACTCTATGCGCCAAAGGGCATCGGCGCTCTATACATCCGGCAGGGGGTCGAAATAGATTCCCTGATCCATGGCGCCGGCCACGAGCGCGGCCTGCGCGCCGGCACAGAGAACGTTCCCTATGATGTCGCGCTCGGGCAGGCGTGTGAAGTCGCTCGGATTCAGCTCAGCAATCCGATCATTCGCGAGCTGACCGACTATTTCTGGAGCGAACTGCACAACGGCCTCGGCGACCAGATCCATCTCAACGGACACCCCACCGAACGCCTGCCCAATACCCTGAACATCAGTTTCCTGGGCTGGAATGGACACGAACTGCTGGCTCAGCTATCTGATGTAGCCGCCTCAACCGGTTCAGCCTGCCACTCGGGAGAGACAGCCTTGTCTCCGGTCCTCAGGGCCATGGGCGTTTCCCCGGAAATCGGCCGTGGAGCTGTCCGCTTCAGTTTGGGACGCTTTACCCAGAAAACCGAAATCAATCTGGTTGTGAATCAGATTCTGACCATTCTGAAACGAGGTCAGTAAGATGGGGAGCAGCAAAGAACTCTATGACATGCATGCAGGATTCTGCAAATTCATGGGCAATGCCAAACGAATCGAAATCCTGTTTCTTCTGGGTGAGGAAGAACTTTGCGTGGAAGAATTAGCCACTCGAATGGAAGTCCCGATCCCCAATGTCTCGCAACATCTGGCGATCATGCGCGAAAAGGGCGTAGTGGCAACTCGTCGAGCTGGCAATAAGATTTACTACCGTCTCTCAAACCAGAAAACGCTCCAGGCGTGCATTTTGATGCGGGAAGCCATGCTCGAGCGCATGGAAGCCTGCGTCGCGAAAATTCTTGCCTGACGAACAAAGGAGGAACACTCAAGTGAAAGTTGGTCTGATCCGATGCCTGCAAACCGAAGACATGTGCCCTGCAACGACTTGTATCAAAGTCATGGACAAGAAAGTCCTGGCATTCAAAGGAGTTGCAGAAGACATCGAACTGATCGGTGTGAACACCTGCGGCGGTTGTCCGGGCAAGAAAGCTGTGACTCGGGCAGCTGATATGGTCCGCCGGGGTGCCGACACCATTGCGCTGGCATCCTGCATCACCCGAGGCAATCCAATCGGATTCCCCTGCCCTCACGTTGAGCAGATGAAAGCTGCTATCGAACGTGAAGTCGGCCAGGAAATCCGCATGATCGACTATACGCATTGACAGCAGCAGATCAATATCTATAAATTGCTGTTGCAATATATAAAAAGTTCTGTTATGCTTTTAATCACGCACCGGACTAAGACAGTCCGCTCGAAAAGAGGCCGCAAGGTCTCGCCTGATCGCTAGGGAATGGTAACGCTGTGGGGGCCACAGCCGGTAGGACTCCTGGAGCACATCGTTTCGGGGGTTTTTTCTTGCCAAGGGGCGCACATTCAAATCTGGCGATCGATCACGGCGCCACAAAAAGTAAAGGAAACACACACATGGACAAATCACTCTCATGCAAAGATTGCGGCGCTACCTTCGTCTTCACCGAAAGCGAACAGGCTTTCTACCAGGAAAAAGGCTTCACCAATGAGCCGACCCGTTGCCCGGACTGCCGCGCAGCCCGCAAGCAGAACCGTAACAACGATCGCGGCGGCAGCCGTGGTGGTTATGGAAACGGCAATTTCCGTTCCGAACAGCGCGAAATGTTCCCGGCCGTCTGCGCCGCCTGCGGCAAGGAGACCATGGTCCCCTTCCGTCCGAGCAACGACAAGCCCGTCTTCTGCCGCGACTGCTTCAAGCCCCGCAGCCGCTTCTAATCTACCAACAGTAACTTAAGTATCTAACAAACCCCAGTGGTCGGAGTCACATCCAGCCGCTGGGGTTTTCCATATCAGGCAGTCTTGCTGCATGCAGGAGCTACAGAACCATTGATCACCCCTCCGGCTGCAAGTCCTGCCGCTCGAGCACTTTCGAGGTTGCGACCACGACCGCCAGTATCAGGAACAAAAGCATGTTCAAGGCGAATGGCAAACGCCGGTCGAGGGCGGACAGGTAGCCCAGAATCGAGCCAAAGGGCGAGGAGACGGCAATCATGATCACGTAGATCAGGCTCATGACCCGGGCCCGGTCTTCCTTGTCATAGAAGACTGCGCCCAGCGCGTCACGTCGCGGAACAACCAGGGCAAAGGCGACTGCCTCCAGCAACGTGTAGGCGATGACCAGCAGCTGGTTATCCGGGCGCGACAAGAGCAGGAAGACATGGCTGGCCAGATAGATACCAAAACCAGCCAGAAAGACGGACCGGTAATGCAGGCGATTGGTCAATGGCTGGAGAATGAACATGAACAGCAGCATGATCACGGCCCGGCCGATCGGGAAGAGCGCGACGTACTTTTCCGCAATCCCAACGTTCAGGGTGATGTAGAGGGCAAAAAAATTGGTGATCGAAATAGACGTGATGTTGAGGATGACCGAGATGACGAGAGCCAGGCGCATTTCCCGGGACCGGATCACTTTGCCAAACACCTTTTGATAGCCGAATAGCAAGGACATCAAGGACTGGTGCTTTGTTTCTGCTAACCTTTTCGTTCCCTGGGATGTTTCTGTGCTCCAGACATACAAGATGACAAACTTGGCTGTCATGAGGACAAAGGCCAGGAAATACAGGGCCCGGACGGTCGGCACCAGTGAATATCGATCGACCAGCAAGGTGGATATGGGTGCAAAAAAGACCGCCAGGAGGCCGGCGATATTGACCCAGGTGTAGATATTGACCAGAAGCTGCGGTGGAGTATCCTCAACCAGCAAACATTGCCAGGATGTATTGGTAATATGCCAGAGACTGTTGAAAATGGCCGCGGCGAGGAACCACCAGAAATTCTGAGCCAGCATCCAGATCAAGGTCGGTATACTCCAGGCGATGAGATCGATGAAAAAGGTCACCTTGCGGCGGCCAAATTTATCAGTAACGATCCCGCCCATGGCGGCCGTGAAAACCTGGAGGACCATGCCGATCGTCAGGATCAGTCCGATCTGCTGGTCCTTGACGCCCAAGGCATACATATAGAGCGTGATGAACGGGGCATACAGATTGTAAGGAATGCCCCAGAGGGGTTCTGTGAACAGGCAGGACCGGGCATTACCTTTGACTTGGTGCAAGGTAGCGATCAAAGGGTGTTTGTAGAGTTGATTCATTTTGGAGACCATCCTTGTTGCTATCAGGTGCTATGATAGCCCAAAAACGAATCAGTTAACAGATGCTGGTGCATTTTGATCACGCATAAGCGACAACCTGGTTTCGACCTTGCTTTTTGGCCTGGTACAGCGCCTTGTCTGCCCGGTCAAAAGCCTTGTCAAATGTATCTGCTGAGTCCTGATGTAGCTCCGTGATTCCCAGGCTGGCCGTCACTTGCACCTTTTCTGCAAGATCAGCACCAGTGGGTTTGACGGCAAATTCAAGCTCCGAAACATGCAAGCGCAAGGATTCGGCCAGGTCACTCAAATCATCACTCTGGCGGTGAGCCAAGATCAGCAGGAATTCTTCACCGCCCCAGCGCACCGCCATACTGGGCCCTGGACTATGATAAGCCAGGATTTCCCCGACACGCTGCAGGACAGTGTCGCCAAAAGCGTGACCATAGGTGTCATTGATTTTTTTAAAATGGTCAAGGTCGACCAGGATCAGGCCAATGTGGCGGCCTGTTGCTGCTTGCGTGCTGGTAAAAGCGGCGATGCGTGACGTCATCTCGGACCGGTTGACCAAGCCTGTCAGTGGATCATGCGCAGACAGGTGTTCCAACCGTTCATTAGCCGATTTCAACAAAAGTGTGCGGGATAAAAGCCGGACCTGATGTTCGTATACCTGGCGGGAAATCACCAATGCCGCCAAAAACAGAATGGTCCCTTCGATGGTGTTGTGGGTCAGGCTTTCGGTCAGGATCCGGCGTTCCCAGAGCACCATCAGATAAGCCGCGTAGGGTATTGTAAAAGCCAGGAAATTGAATGGTGAACGAAGCAGGAAAAAAACACTGGCCAGGATCATCTTGAGAAAATAGAAACTGACATCTGTGGATGTATAGCCCTGGATCCTGTCAGAAACGTTCAAAATCAGCATGACAATGATAATCAGCATCGCTGCAACCAAGTCATGGATATGCCCCGTTGCCGGCTTTTTGCTTTTTAACCAGATGGTTGTCAGGACGGCAATCAGCACCGCAACTGATCCGATCAGGAGGTGCATCCGCAGATAATCCAGGCTAACCGTCCGTGACATGATCTGGCCGCTTCTGTAATGGGGCAAATCGTGGGCGAAGATCCATATCAGTTCGACAAAAATAAAGAGGAGGGCAAATATCCGGAACCGCTGGTAGTTGGTCTGCCGGATCTCTTCCCTTATTTTCTGGATATCCCGTGCAGAAAGCTGCTTATCGTAAGGTTCATTCAACAGAACGAGCGCAAAAAAATTCAGCTGGTTCCAATGGGTCAGCCGATGGGAGGATTTCTCTGGTCCAGGGTCAGCGCTCTTCCTTTGCACCATGTATCAATCCCTGTGCGATGCAGCCTTTGCGAAGACGTACAAATAGATTTGCATGAAACAGAAAGCACACTTATTGTAACGAAATCGACTCTGTAAAACCATATCTTCAGGTAAAATGACCTTGAAAACAGACAATCAAGGTACATCTGGCGGGAGGAAAACGATGCGCAATCCAGCCTATCTCCAGTATCGGGGACACAACAAGCGCTATTTTGAAGGCTGGTATTTCAAGTGCATCAGCCAAGACCGGCAACATGCGATCGCCTTGATCCCTGGCATGGCGATTGATCCTGATGGCCAGCGCCACGCCTTCATCCAGGTGATCAATGCCGAGTCCGGCCAGACCTGGTATTTTGATTATCCCTTCGAGTCCTTCCTGGCTGCTCGCGACCAACTGCACATCCAGGTCGACAAGAACCGGTTCCACGGGCGAGGTCTGACACTGGACATCCAGCATCCCAAGGGCAGGATTGCCGGCCAGCTCCGATTTTCCCAGATCCGGGAATTTCCAGTCAGCTGGCATGCGCCAAGCATCATGGGGCCGTTCCAGTTTGTCCCAACGATGGAGTGCTACCATGCGGTGATTCATCTGTCGCATCGGATCGACGGCCAGATCATGATCAATGGTGTAGTCTTTGATTTTGATGGCGGCGCCGGATATCTGGAAAAAGACTACGGCCGGTCTTTCCCCCAGACATACGTCTGGCTGCAGGCCAGCCATTTCAACCATCGTGATGCGTCTTTTGTCTTCTCGCGTGCCCGCATTCCCTGGCTGGGTCGGGAATTCCCAGGATTTTTTGCCTATTTCACGGATTTCCAGGGACAACCCGCCCGATTTGCCACTTACAACCGTTCGAAATTATTGGACTGGCAAGTTGATGCCAAAGCAGGAACCTGTTCCGGAGTTCTGCGAGGTCCTGCAGGCCAGCTGAAATTTTCAGCTCAGATGGTGGGGGGTGGGACCTTGCGAGCACCTGTCGATGGCTCGATGCACCGTGAAATCATCGAAAGCATCCGGGCCACAGTCCAGGTTGAGCTGACCGATCGAACTGGAAAACTCATCTATGAGGGTAGCAGTTCAGAGGCCGGCATGGAAATCTGCCTGTGAATACGCCGGCATGAAGCATCAGCGTCGTGTGGAGCGCAGCACCGAGATCACCAGGACCAGGAATAAACCAGAAGCCAGGACCAGGCCGCCCCTCAGGACCAGCCGGTTTAACTGGACCAGGTCACTGCCGGCCTCAGCACTGATGCTCGAGCCCAGGATGACGCCGGCAATGATGATGCTGA
>DIGA01000113.1 GCA_002419365.1 Mageeibacillus sp. UBA5734
TTGACTTCATATAGTCAGTCTTGTCCTATTGAATTGATCTCTAAACTCATTCGATCAAATGTGTTTGGTCAGCTCTGCCTGGAACTGCAATCCCGGAGGAGGAACAGGGACTTGCTGACCGGTCCAGCTCGACAGATACGCCGCCTGGATGATCGCCAGGGAATCCGAGGCATCCGCCAGGCTACAGGCGATGCGGGCTTTCCCGGCGATGGTGTCAATGAAGTTCTGGATCGCAGCAGCTTGCTGGACGCGGTTATCCTGGTCGTGATGGATGAATTCTTTACAGTACAGACTAGGCTGGACAAAAGATCCAGTGGCTGATCGGGCAAATTCGCGCTCGTCCTCTGCCAACGTGCAAACCCTGACCAGGCTGTCGTTTTCGATTACAATCTGACCTTTGGTGCCGCAGATTTCCAGCCGGTTGGTGCCGGGCGTTTCCCGCGCGGAGGCAATGAACTGGCCCCAGGCATTCCCAGGATACTGCAGGAAAAGTGCCGCTTCGTTTTCCACGTCGATCTCACGGTCAACTGTCCGGCAAAATGCCTGCACAGATTGAGGCAGGCCGCAGAGCCAGAGCAGCAGGTCAAGCTGGTGCGAGGCCTGGGTCATCAGGAGGCCACCGCCTTCGCCGGCCCAGGTGCCGCGCCAGGGGCTGGTGCGGTAATACGCGTGGGTGCGGTACAGGTTGGTGATCAGCCAGGTGACCCGGACCAGGTTGCCAATCGCGCCCGCCAACATCAGTTGCTTGATCCGCTGATAGGCACTGGCCTGACGCCGGTTATACAGCACGCCGCCTGTCAGGTATGGATGCTTGGCCATGTGCTCGAGCAAATGCCGGACATCGGCTGGATCCACCCCGATCGGTTTTTCGACCAGGATGTGCAGTCCATGGTCAAGCGCCAGACGGGCCATACCCGGGTGCTCCTGATGCGGTGTACAGATCAGGACAGCGTCGATCAGACCGCTGGCAAGCATGGCTGCATAATCGGTAAAACCCTGCACACCGGAAAGACCATGCCGGGCCATGGCCTGGTTCAGATTAAATGAATTACGGCTGGACAGAGCCGCGATGCGGACATCTGTCACACGCCCGTCCTGAATCAGGCCGATGTAGTCATTGGCAATGGTGCCGATCCCGGCAATCCCGAGACGGATCATGTGTTCGCCTGAGATAGAAAACAACCCTGGATGGAGCCCTCCTGCAGGGATAGCACGATCGGAGCGGCTTGAGCCGGGTCTTGTTCAGGGTGGTCGCCCCGGAAATGGGAACCGCGGCTTTCCCGGCGCAGGCTGGCTGCAGTCAAGATTGCCCGGGCGGTTTGCACTTGGTCCTTGAGTCGGCAGGTTGCAGCAATGGATTTGGCATCAGAGGGCTTATCTGCCTGCAACAAGGGACGAGCGTCTAACTGCAGGCGGTCAGCGATCTGGTCGATCTGGGTTAATGCCTCTGTCAGGCCTTTTGCAGTCCGGATGACCAGGGCAGAGCGATACATCAGTTCACGCAATTCGGTCAGACAGTCTGCTATGTCAGGCGCTGATGCAGCCGAAAATTCGCAGGTCAGGCTTTCCTTGACCGTATTTTCAGCGGCAAACCGAGCCGCAGAGCGTCCGGCGATCCCGCCGAAAACCAGTCCGTTGGCCGTTGACAGGCCGCCAATTCGATCGGCTCCGTGCATGCCGCCGGTGGCTTCACCACAGGCAAAAAGGCCTGGCACACGGGTCGCGGCAGTCGGGTCGATCCTGATGCCACCATTGGCCGCATGGGCAAACAAGCCGATTTTGGCTGGTTCGGATATCGTGAGATGTTTGGCTTTGGCCATCCATTCAAAATAGGTACGGATCAGTTCCGGTGGATGTTCGATCATCTCCCTGGTGTAGGTGACGGTGACGCCACCGGGATCAGCCTGTTGTGCCTTGAACAAAGCCAGGTCGACGAGCTTTGATTTTAATCGCGCAGTAAAAGGTCCATAGCCAGCCCGTTCATCAAGCAAGTCCTGGGCCTGGTCCATGCCGAGCAGCAGGGGCAAGTCAAAACTGTCTTTCAACTGAGCAAAACGGAAGGTTTTTTCGTTGAAAACAGTCTTGTAAATCGGCGAAAGATAGCCGGGCATAATCTGCATGAATTCAAGATTGACCAGCTCGGCGCCGCTTTTGAGAGCGATGCTCTGGACACTGCCACTGACATCGTCTGAAGTCAGGCGGTGCTTGAACAGGCCACCAAAGCCACCGGAGGCAAGCACCAGCGCACCACAGGCAATCAGGCGGATCTGGCCGTCTTCGTGGACAATTGCACCACGGACCTGGCCATGCTCGAGGCAGATCTCCAGCAATTCACAGAACGGTCTCGCTTCAATGTTCAGTTCCGCAATGCGCTGGGCAAAGACAATCCGGGCATTTTCGGCTTCGATCCGGTTCCAGTCGCGGTGTTTGTGGTCAAAACAGGGAATGAACTCGCGTTCGTTGGCATTGGCGGCGCGATGCAGATGGATGCCCTGGGCTTTGATTTCGGCGATGGCCGGATGGATGCCGGAGACAAATGTCTGGACCAGCTGGGGATCGGCCATGCCGCAACCGATGCGCTGGATGGTTGCAGCCAAATCGGCTTCGTCAGCTTCGCTTTCCGGACCAATCAGGCCAAAGCCCCAGGTGCCAGGGAAAAAGCTGGAGCCGGAAAAAATATTGGCGCTGCTGGCTAAAATGACCGTGCGGCCTTCGCTGGCTGCAGTCAGGGCGGCGCGGATACCGGCAAGGCCAGCCCCGATGACGAGGACGTCACAAGAAGCATGAGCGGTCAGGTTCATTCTGCCCTCGTCTCGGCCTTGGCGTAGAGATGGCAGGCCGTGAAATGCTCTTTGCCCTCGACGATGTGCTTCTGGAGGGTAGGGCGCTCGGTTTTACAGATCTCCATGCACTGGCGGCAGCGCGGGTGGAAATTGCAGCCAGACGGAGGATTGATCGGATTGGGCACATCCCCTTCGAGGACAATGCGTTGAGTTTTGTGGTCAGGATCGACGACTGGAATAGCAGACAGCAATGCTTCCGTGTAGGGGTGCATCGTGTGGTCGAAGATCTGGCTGGTCGGGGCCAGCTCGACGATGCGTCCGAGGTACATGACTGCAATGCGGTCGCTGATGTATTCGACGACGCTGAGGTTGTGGGTGATGAAAATGTAGGTCAGCTTGAGCCGGCGTTTCAGATCTTTGAGTAGATTGAGGACCTGGGCCTGAATGGATACGTCGAGCGCAGAGACGGCTTCATCGCAGACAACCATTTCAGGGTCGACACACAGGGCACGGGCAATGCCGATGCGCTGGCGCTGTCCTCCGGAAAATTCGTGTGGATAACGATCCATGTATTCGCGGCGCATGTTGACGGCCTCTAGCAAGTTGCCAATCAGGTTGCGCTGGGCTTCTTTGTCCTTGATTCCGAATTTGGCCAGCGGGTCGCGCAGGGACTGGTAAATGGTGAAGGCCGGGTTGAGGGATGAGTAGGGGTCTTGGAACACGATCTGGATCCGTTTGCGGGCGAGGTCTTCGACTTCTCCGGATACGTGGCGCAGGTCATGGACTCCGACCGTATCGCCAAAATTATATAGGATCTCGCCATCCGTCGCTTTGACCAGCTGGATGATCGTCTTGCCGAGGGTGGTCTTGCCACAGCCGGATTCACCGACCAGGCCGAGTGTCTCGCCGCGATAGATGTCAAGGTCGACATCGTTGACGGCCTGGACGTGGTCAACGACTTTGTTGAAAAATCCCGAGCGGACGGGGAAGTATGTTTTTACCCCTTTAAGTTGCACGAGAACTTCTTTGTTCGATTCCATAGTACACCTCACTGGACGACCGGCTGCTGGCCGGCTGCATGATCTGGGGCGGGTTTCTGGGCTGCCCGGCAAGCATCTGCATGCCAGCAACGGACAGAGTGAGTTGCATCGACGGCAGTTTCATCAGGCATCTGGTCGCACTTCTCTGTGTAGAAATCACAGCGGGGGCCGAACTGGCAGCCTGTGGGCCGGTCGAAGGGATCTGGCGTGACGCCGCGGATCGGCTGCAGGTCCTGGCTGGCACCCTGGTGCAAGACGGGAATGGAACGCAGCAGAGCGGACGTATAGGGGTGGGATGGATTTTTCAAGACTTCGCGCACGGGGCCCTGCTCGACAATATTGCCCATATACATGACGGCAACATCATCGGCCAGCTCACTGACGACACCCATGTCATGGGTGATCAGCATGACCGCTGTATCATGTTCGGCCTTGAGCTTGTTGATCAATTCGAAAATCTGGGCCTGGATGGTGACATCCAATGCGGTGGTAGGCTCATCGGCGATCAGGACTTTGGGGTTGCAGCTCATGGCCATGGCGATCATCGCACGCTGGCGCATCCCGCCTGACAATTCATGAGGGTACTGGTCGACGCGTTTGCCTGGATTTGAAACACCCATCTGCTCGAGCAATTCAATGGCTTTTTTGCGCCGTTCCTTCAGGTTGAGTGTGGTGTGGTACTTGAGGTTCTCCATGATCTGCCAACCGATGGTGTAGACCGGATTGAGGGCTGTCATCGGATCTTGGAAGATCATCGAAAGGTCTGAACCACGCAGCTTGCGAATGGTTTTGCCATTGCGCTCGAGCTGGTCGATGCGGATGTCGTTCTTGTCCCCGTGGTAGATGATCGAACCGCTTTCGATCCGGGACAACACTGGCAACAGCTGCATGATGCTGGAAGCAGTCACACTCTTGCCGCAGCCGGATTCACCAACGACACAGAGGGTGCGGCCTTTGTAGAGTTTGAAAGAAATACCATTGAGAACCTTGTTGCAGCGCTTGTCGTTGTAGAAGTATGTGCGCAGGTTGTCAACGGTAATGACAGGTTTGAGATCCATGTTGCTCCTCCATCTGAGCGAGGTTGGTCTGGTTGTGCTTGGGTCCAGCCCGGCAGGGTGGAATCTGGCAGGTTAGCCTTGCTGGGTCGGGTCGGTGGTGTCTCTGAGGCCGTCTCCGACAAAGTTGATGCTCATGACAAACAAAGAGATCGTGATACCGACCGGCAACCAGAGCCACCAAGTGTTCTGCAACGTGTAGAGGTCCTGGGAGGCATTGAGGATATTGCCCCACGTGGCAATTTCCAGAGGTACTCCCAGGCCGAGGAAGCTGAGGGCCGATTCTTCGAGGATGAACATGGCGGTGCTCAGGGTGATGTTGACGACGATCGGGCTGATCGCATTAGGCAGGATGTGCTTGTAGCAGATGATGAAGTCATTGAGACCGAAGCTTTTCAGTGACTGGACGTATTCTTCTTCGCGCAGGGAGAGCATGCGGGCCCGGGTCAGTCGGTAGACGCTGCCCCAGCCGGTCAGGATGAAGATGATCATCAGGTTAGACAGGCCTTGGCCGAAAATGGACACGAGCATCATGACCAGGATGAGCTGGGGAAAGGACATGAAGACCTCGGAGAAGCGGATGACGGTCTTGTCAAACCAGCCGCCTTTATAGCCTCCATAGGCACCAAGCAGGACACCAATGGCAGCAGCGCCCAGCGCTGAGCCGAGGCCGACAAAAATCGAGATCCGGCCGCCGTACAGGACGCGGGTAAAGACATCCCGGCCGAGTTTGTCGGTGCCAAACAGATGCAGCAGCGATGGTTTTTTCAGGATGGAGCGCATATCGACGCCAAGTGGATCATAGGAGGTCAGCAAGGGGGCGAAAGCGCTCGACAGGAGGATGATCAGGAAGACTGCCAGGCCAAACATGGCCAGGCGGTTGTTCAACAACTTGCGCAGGGCGCGGCTGGTCGTGCTTTTCTTGTTCAAACCGGCTTCTTCACGGTCACGGATGCGGTCAAACTGGCGGTCGAGCCGGGTCCGGGAACGGGTTAATGTGAACATGGGCTACTCCTTAATGCAATTTGACACGAGGATCGAGTACGGCGGTCAGGATATCGACCAGCAAGCTGGCGATCAGGACAGCGAAAACCGAGAACAAGGCAATCATCATGACCAGAGGGTAATTCTGGCCGCGAACAGCCATATTGAAAGCATTGCCGATACCCGGCCACTGGAAAATGGTTTCGATGACAACCGAACCGCCGATCAGCATCGGCAGACGGAAGCCAATCAGGACGACGACCGGGGTGATGGCGACTCGAAAACCATGGATGAGGTTGACGCGCCATTCAGGCAGGCCTTTGGAACGGGCGGTGCGGATATAGTCCTTGTTCATGGTGTCGAGCATGCTCGAACGTGAGTAGCGCATGACACCAGCCGTGAGCGTGACGCCCAGAACGAGAGCCGGCAAGATCAGGAAGCGGATGTGACTGAGAAGATCGGTCTGGCCGGGCAGCATTCGTCCACCGATCGGCAGCCATTTGAGCTGGAGGGCGAAGACAAGGATGCTGACCATGCCGAGGAAAAACTGCGGGATCGAAACGCCCAGCATACCGGCAACGGTCAGGGCGTTGTCCGCGATGGAACCACGACGGATGGCGCTGACGATACCGAGGAAACTGCCGAGAAGTGTCGAGATCAGGAGTGCTGCCACCGAGAGTTCGAGTGTGGCGGGATAGGTTTCGAGCAGGATTTTTTTGATTGGTACACCATTGGTCAGGGAGAAGCCAAAATTTCCTTGCAGCATCTGGAGCAGCCAGCGGAAGTAACGGACGATGAATGGATCATTGAGGCCGTAAAGTTCGCGGATGGCTTCCAGTTTCTCCGGGGAGACATTGGCCAGCTGATCAGGAGGGATCATGTAGGAAACGGCATCACCTGGCGTCAGTTCAAGGCCGAGGTAGATGAGGAAGGAGATGACCAGAGCCATGGGGATCATGGCCAGGATCTTTTTCAGGGAAAACTTGAGCATACATACCCTCCATCGGTTCAGGTGGTCCTGTGAGAGAAAAGGGAAGGGCCGGTGGTGACCGGCCCTTCCCTCGAGCCAGATTGGCTTAAAGAGCCAGGCGCTTATTGGACATTCCAGTTCTGGATACCCCAGTCATAATTGAATTGCGGGGTTCCTTTCTTGAATTCACCGAGTCGGTCGCTGGTGATCAGGAAAATCGGCTGGTAGTACAGGGCCATGGTGAACATCGATTCGTTCTCATATTTGGTCAATTCCTTGAACGCGTTCAGCTGGACAGTGACATCGGCTGAGGCATTCGTGGCATCGATCAGGGCATTGAGCTGGTCGTCCTGAGGGGTATGGGAATTGGTGGCCGAACCCGTGCGATAGCGGTTGTAGTATTCATGCAAAGACAGAGCGGCGTTGGCGGCATAGGCCATATCCCAGTCAACAGCAGAGGGGCCTTTGACCTGGTCTTCCGGTGCTTTCCAGAGGATGGTGGCCAGATCGCCTTCGACGAGCTGGAATTCCATCTGGATTCCGACGTCTTTGAGGTAAGCCTGGACCGCGGTCATCAGGTCAACCGTTGCCTGGTCTTTGTAGTAGTAGACGACCTTGATCACGGTGTTGGGATCCCATTTGGCATCAGCCAGAAGCTGCTTGGCCTTTTCGGTGTCATAAGCGTAATTGTTTAGGCCAGTGGCTTTGTCGTTGGCGCCGGGGATCATGACATCAGCCGGAACAGCAGCGCCCATGAAGAGTCCGTCGCAGATGGCTTGCATGTCAATGGCGTAACGGATGGCCTGGCGGACACGGACATCGGCGAGAGGCGAGGGTTTGCCATCGGCTTTCGGGAATTTGTTGAGGTAGAAAAGGCGGGTGTAGCGGACATCAATCGGGGTGATGGTGATACCGGCCGTGCCTTCAAGGCTCTGCAGGTCCGCGACGTTCTTGGTGTAGCCATAGTCGAGCTGGCCTGATTTGACACGGGTGACCAGGTTCGGATCGCTGTCACCGGCGCTGGGCAACAGCTGGATGTCGAATGTGGCAACGCCGTTGAAGTATTTGTCAAAGGGCTTGAGGGTCGTGAAGTTTTTCATCTGGACTTCAGCGACATAAAAGGGGCCGGAACCGATTGGCTTCTGGAAGAAGGCGGCTTGCTGGAATTTCAAAGGATCGACGTCGGTAAAGTATTTTTTCGGCAGGGGTGCAAACTGGGTGAAGGTCAACAGTGCATCCGGCGCGATGGTGTCAAAGGTGATGGTGATCTTGTTGCCATCAATGACAATACCGCTGAATGTCTCAGCCTTTCCACCCTCACTGCCGGCAATGGCTTGGAAAGTAGACATGAACACGGAGTTCAGGACGGCGGTCTTGGTTGAATATTCGATGCTCCATTTGACGTCTTCGGCAGTAATTTTTTCACCGTCGTGCCAATAGGCATCATCACGCAGGGTGAAGGTCAGGGTCTTGCCGTCAGCACTGTATTCATAGGTAGCCAAAGCATCCGGGGAATTCGGGACCGGGCTGAGGTTTTCGTCAGCGACGATCAGGTGGGCATAGACAGACTTGTTGTACATGAAAGTGCCCGGGTTGAGCCAGGGTGTTTCAAAAAATTCTTCCGGGCCGCCATTGGTGTAGATGACTTTGGTGCCACCTTCTGCGGGGGCGGTTGATTCCGAAGCGGCTGCGGAGGTTGCGGCTGCACTGGAGGCTGTCGTGGCTGTGCCACCACAGGCAGTCAGCGAGAGACTCAGGACCATGAGAAGACTGAGTGCGAGGACATGGAACCGACGCTGTTTCATGATGATTTCCTTCCTTCTTGTTATTGTACTGGAAAATCGGATCCGGATACCGGACAAACTCATAGTAGACCTAAAGAAAAATATTTTCAATAAATAAAAATAACAAAAAATATTTTCCCAATTTATGCAAGTGTACAAAAATTCTTTTTTGAGATAGAAAAACATTGTAATTTGGTGAGAAGTGAGTCTAAGATTCAAGTGTGATTTGCAAATAAAAAAGAAAATTTTTCCAAAATCACGGATAAACAGTCTATAATGAATTGGGAGATACCTATATGGTGACTGAAAATCAGCAGACAATCGAGAAATTGCGCGGCGGCCTCGTCGTCTCTTGCCAGGCTTTGCCGGATGAACCGTTACACAGTTCATTCATCATGGGCCGGATGGCCTATGCTGCTTATCGCGGGGGTGCGATCGGCATCCGCGCCAATACAGTGGCGGATATCGAGGAAATTCGCAAAGTGGTCGATTTGCCGATCATCGGCATCATCAAAAAGATTTATCCGGACCAGCCGGAGGTCTACATCACGCCAACCATGGCTGAGATTGACGAACTCGTGGCCGCCAGGGTGGAAATCATCGCCTTGGATGCCACCGCCCGCACCCATCCGGGTGGTGTAGCACTTGATGAACTGTTCCAGACAGCCAGGGCGAAATATCCAGACCAGTTGTTCATGGCCGATTGCTCAAATGTGGAAGAAGGACTGGCTGCGGCAAACATGGGATTTGATCTGATCGGAACCACACTGGCCGGGTATACCTCCTATACCGCTGGCCGGGAGCTGCCGCCGTTTGACATGATCGATGCACTGGTCCAGACATGCGGCAAGCCGGTGATTGCGGAAGGCAACATCATCACACCGGAGCAATTTCGCCAGGCGATGGACCTGGGCGTCCTGACCACTGTCGTCGGTTCGGCCATCACCCGCCCCATGGAAATCACCAAGCGATTTGTTGCCGCTTTGACTGAAGATCGTGCTCAATAATCCAGAACACTTATCAGAGTCGGAAAGAAGGAAAATCATGAACAGAAAAGAAAAATTCACCGGTGTCTTCCCCGCCTTGTATGCCTGCTACGATGAGCAGGGCGAGGTCAGCAGCGAACGGGTCCGCCTTCTGACGCGCCATTTGGTTGACAAGGGCGTGCAGGGTCTCTATGTCGGCGGTTCATCCGGCGAGTGCATCTACCAGGGCGTGGCCGAACGCAAACAGGTACTGGAAGCTGTCATGGCTGAAGCCCGCGGCGAGATTGTGGTCATAGCCCATGTCGCCTGCAATAACACCCGCGACAGCCAGGAACTGGCTGCCCATGCCGAGAGTTTGGGTGTCGATGCAATTGCCGCCATCCCGCCGATCTATTTCCGTCTGCCGGACCATGGCATCGCAGCCTATTGGAATGCGATTTCGGCTGCCGCTCCCAACACTGATTTCATCATCTATAACATCCCCCAGCTGGCTGGTGTTGCTCTGTCCGTCTCTCTTTTGAAGGAAATGATGAAAAATCCGCGTGTCATCGGGGTAAAGAATTCCTCGATGGCAGTGCTCGACATCGCTCAATGGCTCGAAACAGGTGGCGACGATTTTGTCGTCTTCAATGGCCCGGATGAGCAATTCCTTTCTGGCCTGGCAGCCGGTGCCCAGGGCGGCATTGGCGGCACCTACGGTGTCATGCCGGAATTGTTCCTGACCATTCAGCGCTTGTTTAGTGAGGGCCGCATGGTGGAAGCGCGTGAAATTCAGGCGGAGGTCACCCGGATCATCCTCAATATGTGTGCGGCCAAAGGCAATTTGTATGCCGTCATGAAGGCGATCCTACGCCTGAAGGGCGTAGATATCGGCGACGTGCGTGCACCGCTGTCGATCCTGGTGCCGCAAGACCAGGCCATTGTAGAGGCCTGTGCCGCCCAGATCGAAGCTGCGACGAAAAAATTCTGCTGATTTGTATCCATGAGGTTGGCAATGAATCACTTGGTTATCGATATTGGCGGCACCGCCATCAAATCCGCCTTGTACACCCCTTCAGGGATGCTGGCGGATTTTCGTGAAACCGCATCTGACGGGCGTGAAGGCGCGCAAGCATTGCTCTCGCGCCTGCATGACTTGATCGGTTCGTATGCTGCCCAGGGATTCGACCGGATTGGTGTCAGCACGGCTGGTCAGGTCGATTGCGTGGCTGGTCGGATTATCTTTGCCAATGACAATATCCCGGGCTATACTGGCACCCCGCTGGCCGAGATCCTGACCCAGGACTGGCAGGTGCCGGTTGATGTCGAAAACGACGTCAATGCCGCTGCCCTGGGCGAGGCGTATTTTGGCAGCGCCCGGGGTATTGCCGATTTTCTCTGTCTGACTTATGGCACGGGGATTGGTGGTGCGATTGTCATCGACGGCCAGATCTACCGGGGCCTCCATGGTCTGGCCGGTGAATTTGGCCATCTGGTGACCCATGCCCAGGACGGCCTTCCTTGCACCTGCGGCCAGACCGGCTGTTATGAGCAATATGCATCAGCAGCGGCGCTGGTCCGCCAGGCCGTACGGATCAATCCTGCCTGGTCGAATGGCCGTTTGCTGACTGAAGCGCGCGATGCTGCCAAACCGGGTGTCATACCTGTCCTGGAATACTGGGCTGAGGAAGTGGCCTGTGGTCTATCTTCCCTGATTCACTGCTTTAATCCATCCCTGATTGTACTTGGGGGTGGTATTCTATCAGATGAGAACATTTTTCAGCGGATCCTGCGCCATACCCTAAACCGGACCATGCCGTCGTTTGCACGTGGCCTTGTGATCCGGCCTGCCTCGCTGGGCAACCAGGCAGGGCTGTACGGCATGGTTGCCATCGGCAGGAACACCCGGTCATCAGGAGGAGCATGACATGGCCAATACGGATTTATTCACCCGGATTCATGCCAATTACCAGGCCTTCACGAAGGCAGAGAAGAAAGTCGCTGATTTCGTCCTATCCAATCCCAGTGATGTCTTGTACATGTCGATCACAGACCTGGCGGATGCCTGTGCCGTGGGCGACACCAGTGTGTTCCGTTTCTGCCGGACGTTGAGGTTGCAAGGTTACCAGGAATTCAAGATGAACCTGGCCCAGGCGATCAACTCTGAGGACGGCGGTACGGCCCAGTTTGCCGGCGAGATCAAGCTGGATGATTCCATCACCGATGTGGCTCGCAAGGTACTTGGTACCAATATCGCCGCCCTCAACGAAACCTTTGACCTGATCAAGCCTGACGACATCACTCAAGCTGTCGACATGATCCAGAAGGCGCGGCGGGTGGTCTTTTTTGGTGTGGGATCCTCTCTGGCAACTGCCCTGGAGGCCAATAACAAATTCATGCGCATCACTGGCAAAACCAGCTGCCTGTTTGACAGCCATCTCCAGGCCATGACCGCTGCGCTGCTCGAGCCCCAGGACCTGGCTGTCATCATCTCGTATTCCGGGTCCACCAAGGATTGCGTCGAGATCGCCCAGCTGTGCCAGCAGAACCAGGTTCCGGTGATCGGCATCACACGCTTTTCCAAATCTCCCCTGACCCATTACAGCAACCTGGTCCTTCTGTCCGGGGCCAATGAAGGTCCCCTGCAGGGTGGTTCGCTTTCTGCCAAAATTTCCCAGCTCTATCTGCTTGATGTTCTCTTTATCGAATATTTCAAGCAGACCTATGACCAGTCCAGTGAAAGCCGGTCGAAAACAACCGCCGCCGTCGCTGACAAATTATTCTGAGGTGTTATCGTGAAAATCATTTCCGCCCCCGATTATGCTGCCATGAGCCGCAAAGCGGCCAATATCATTTCTGCCCAAGTGATCCTCAAGCCGGACAGTGTGCTCGGCCTGGCCACGGGTTCGACCCCGGTCGGTGTCTACCGCCAGCTGGCGGACTGGTACCGCAAGGGGGACCTCGATTTTGCCAAGGTCCGCACGGTCAATCTCGACGAATACTGCGGCCTGGCGCCGGACCATCCGCAGAGCTACCGCTTCTATATGGAGACCAACCTGTTCAGCCAGGTCAATATCCAGCCAGAGAACACCCATTTGCCTGATGGCCTGGCCGCTGATCCTGCAGCCGAATGTGTCCGCTATGATCATCTGATCAGCGCGCTTGGCGGCATCGATTTGCAGCTGCTGGGCATCGGCCACAATGGTCATATCGGATTCAACGAGCCCGATGAAGCGTTTGGTAAAATGACCCATCAGGTCCAGCTCAATCCTATGACAGTCGAAGCCAATGCCCGCTTTTTCACCGATGCGGATGAAGTCCCGAAATTTGCCTTCACCATGGGCATCCGGGCGATCATGCAGGCCCGGAAAATCCTTTTGGTCGTCAACGGCTTTGACAAAGCGGACATTCTCAAGCAGGCCTTGACCGGCCCTGTGACTCCCGCTGTCCCAGGTTCCATCCTGCAGCTGCATCCAGATGTCACGGTCGTGGCCGATGAAGCGGCCCTGGCACAATTGGGCCAGGTGGAGTTTTTATGAAAATCATCAATGGACAGGTCCTGAATCAGGATTTTGTCTTTGTGCCATTGGATGTCACGATTGAATCCGACCGGATCAATGGACTGGACCTGCGGTCAGCTGGAGAGAAGACAGTGCCGGTTTCTGGAACCCAGCCAGACAGCCTCATCCTGTCTGCGGACACCATCGATGCGACCGGCTGCCTGGTCATCCCGGGCCTGGTAGACATCCATATCCATGCCTGTGCCGGACATGATTTCTGCGATGCTGATGCCGATGGACTTGCCGCCATGGCCAGCCATCTCGCCCACCAGGGAGTGACGTCATTCCTGGGAACCTCGATGGCCCTGGGCGAAGAACGCCTGGCCCGGATTTTCCAGGTCGGCCAGGAGGTGATCCTGACCGGCTTGCCGGGCGGAGCCCAGATGCGGGGCATCCACATGGAAGGCCCTTTCTTTGCTGTTGAAAAAAAAGGTGCCCAGGCGGCGGAAAACATCATCGATCCGGATGTTGAGCTCTACCAGCGCCTGGTACAGGCAGCAGGCCAGCTGATCCGGATCGTCGATGTTGCTCCGGAGCGTCCGGGCGCCCTCGAACTCACCCGGTATGCAGCGCCGCACACCACCGTCTCGATCGCCCATACCATGGCCAATTATGAAC
>DIGA01000097.1 GCA_002419365.1 Mageeibacillus sp. UBA5734
CGGAAAACACCGACGGCATCATCACCGTCAATGGCCATAGCTATACGGATCCGTCCCTGCGCAGCGAAAACACCAATTTCGCCCTGCTGGTCAGCAACAAATTCACATCACCTTTCAAGGAACCCTACCAGTATGGTAAGCGGATCGCTTCGCTATCGAACATGCTTGGTGGTGGCGTCATCGTCCAGCGCTTTGGCGACCTCGTCGACGGCCAGCGTACGAATGCCAACCGCCTCGCCCAGAGCTTCGTCCGACCGACACTCGAGGCGACTCCGGGCGATCTCAGTCTCGTCCTGCCCAAACGCCACCTCGACAACATCATCGAGATGATCCACACACTGGACAAGATCGCCCCCGGCACAGCCAATTACGATACCCTGCTCTATGGCGTCGAGGTCAAGTTCTACAGCTCGCGCCTGCACCTCAACAGTGATCTTGAGACCAGCCTGCCCAATCTCTTTGCCGTCGGCGACGGGGCCGGCATCACGCGCGGACTGTCGCAAGCCGGAGCCAGTGGCGTCATCGCGGCCCGCAGCATTTTGAAAAGGCTCTGAGCGTCATTCCTTACCTTTCCGCAAATAAAAGACCAGCCGGTGAGCATGTCCTCAGGCTGGTCTTTTGATTCTCCTATACATGGGGTAACACTGATGCAGCATTAGAATTTACGGCCGCCGCCACCGTGGAAACCGCCACCACCCGAGCGATGGACCGTGCTGCGGCCGCTGCCGGATCCCGGTCCGCCCGTCGATTGTGGCCTGGGCAAGGGTCGTGAGGTCACGCGTGAATGGACGAGATTGTCTGCGACCACGCCCATGCTGACCAGGCTATTGCGGTGGTAGTCAAAAAAGGCAGGCCTTGGATTGCCTTTGTAGCGTTTCTTGTTGACCAGGGCGAAGGCCAGGCCCGATACGCCGGATACGGCCAGTCCGGCCAGTCCCTCGGGAGCGGTCAAGGTGTTCGGACCCTGCTCCTCGACGGTGTATTGGTCAGACGGAATTCCCTGAGCCAGGAAATTTGCGGTCGTAGTCAGGAAGGCCCGGCTGGCGGCGACATAGTCGCCTTCGGTCAGGCCGCTGGCAAACACCGCGTCCAGGACATCTTCAATCCGCTGGTCGGTAAGGTAGCGAATCCCGTCGCCTGCCGTGGAAATGTACGCTTCACGGTTGTCGAGATCGAGCAGGAACAAGATGCCGCTTTTGTCAGAACCGACGCCGTAACCATTCTGGTCGTAAAAATCATCGGCATAGTCGCGGGCACTTTTTCCCCTGGCATCGTCGGTTGTGACGATCACCAGCTCCAGCCCGTAAGCATCACCGATTTGTTGAGCCTGTCCGGCCAGATCACTGGCTTCAGCGACGGTAAAAAGCCCCGCCTGATCGACAACCAGGCGGCTTTCGGCCAGCAGCGGTGCCCCGCCAACTAGAAGGATGAAGACGATGATCAGCCCCATGAAAAGCCAGTGCCGGCTTATTGCCTGGTTTCCTTTGATCGATTTTACTGCCGAATGTGCGCTTACCATAACCACAGCCCTCCCAAGATCGCCAGGACCAGGATGATTGCAGCCAGAATGGCCGAAGCCACCCCGAGACGTTGATTGCTGACCGGCAGTTCGCCATACGCTTTGCCCGTCTGGCCGTTGATGGCATAGATGTAGGTCTTGCCATGGTAGCGGTAGGTCATGACCCAGGCCGGGAAGAGCGCGTAGAACCAGTTTTTCAGAGCCAGGTCGACCTGGTTTTTCTGCTCGTGGACTTCGCTGTAGCCGCTGATCGATTCGCGCAGCAGGGAAGAGGCATAGTCGCGAGCGCGGCTTTCCAGCATCGGCTCGACTTGACCGCGCTCAATGTCGTATTTCTCAGCCAGGAAACCGCTCAAATACGACAAATTGAAATCGGTCGCCTGCGCCTCGTCAAAGGGAGCGATGGCTTCGATCAGGGTACGGTCGATCTTGCCGTGGGCCAGTTCGTGAATGTGGTCAACCTCGATGTTGCCTTTGCGCGCGATGGCAAAATCCTTGTGCTCGGTAAATTCCGTATTGCCGGACACCCAGACGCGCCGGACGACCGCCTGTGCCTCGAAATCCACCTGGGCGTCGTAATCCGCCATCCAGTAGGGCAGATACAGACCGGTCATTTTCTCGAGCTGAGAGGCGCTGTAGAACGAATGTGGCACGAAACGATGCGATTTGGCCCATTGGCGGAAGGTGGCGATCGCCTTGTCGCGGTCGTATTGGAAAGGGATGATCTTGTGCGGCTGAAATTCGCCCGTCAGACGGCTGGTGATCAGGACCGGATTGTGGCAATAAAAGCAGAACGTCGCCGAAGTGGTGGCCTCGGTCACGACCTCTGCACCACAGCTGTCGCAGATATAGCCGGCCAGACGACCTCCTGAGCCCTGGGCGGCCGTTTCAGTGCCAGCCGCCGCTGCAGAGCCAGCTGCTGCTTCGGCTCGAGCCGCTTTTTCCGCTTTGGCTTCGGCTGCCTGGGTTGCCGCAGCCAATTCTTCGCTTGTGAACGTGCTCAGGCAGTATTCACAGACTGATTTTTGCTTTTCCGGGTCAAATTTCAGACCGCCGCCGCAATTGGGGCATTTCAACGTTGCAGTTGCCACCGGTTGTCTTCACCCCCTGTAATCCTTGTCAATGGTGATCTCTTGACTGGACGGTTTCGTGCTCATTCCTGCTTGGCACCACATTCCGGGCAAAACTTCGGTTTATCGCCGTTGAACTTGTGACCGCAGTTGGTGCAGAACGATCCTTCTGGTTTTTTACCACCGCATTCCGAGCAGAATTTTCCGGTATTGGCACTGCCACAGGCCGGACAGTTCCAGCTGCCGGCGGGTGCGGGTGTGGCTCCTGACGTTGCTGGACCAGCAGCCGGTTGACTCTGCTGGGCCGCTTGCTGGTTCTGCGCCTGTTGCTGCATTTGCTGCAGGTTGGCCTGGGAAGCCGTGCCCATGAACCCGCCACCGGCCTGCATGCCCATGCCCATGCCCATGAAGGTTGCGGCAGCACCACCCTCATTCGAGCCAGCAGCCTCCAGGCCGCGGGCAATCGAACCCTGGACATAGCCTTCGCGCACCGAAGGATCGCCGAGCATGGCGCCCTTGTTGCGCATATTGATCAGTTCCTTCGATTCGTCGTCATAGGAAATGCTGGCGATGCCGACCGCCTGCACCTCAAAGCCACGCAGCTTGTTCCAGCTCTCGTCTAGTGTGCTCGACATGTACTGGCTCAGCTCGCGGCCTTTGCTCGCGACATGGGAAATCCGGATGCCATCGACCGACATCTGGTTCATCGAAGCCTGTAAAGCCTCGAGGAATTCGGACAAATACTGGGCGTTGATGTCATCGATTTCCACCCGGTCCTTGTTCCTGGGGATCGCCTCGGCATAGAACTGGAGCGGATTGGTGATCTTGATCGAATACGTCCCATGCGTTCTCAGGAACAGCTCGGCATTGTAGAAGCCGTCGAAATAATTCAGCGGATTGGGTGTGCCGAACTTGATACCCTTGATTTCCTGCAAGTTGATGTAGAAAACCTTCTGTGCCGTCGGTGTCACGCCGCCATATTTGATGCGGTTGAACGTCTCTTTGAGTGAATCACCGAAACCGCCGGAAAACATCGATGGCAGCGAAGAATCCTTGACGGTGTAATAGCCTTCTTCAGCCGTGTAGTCGACGACCTTGCCGCCGTCCACCAGCATCATGAACTGGTTGGGATAGACATGGATCACCGACCCATTGGAAACGGTGTTCTCCGTGCCCTTGACATTGGCATTGCGCCGGTCATCCCGCCGCACCTTGACCCCACTCGTGAAAACAGTCGTGTCACTCATCTCATCCGGCTCGAAAACCTCCAGCCACTGATCCGCCAACGACCCGCCAACAGCACTCGCAATTGCCTTGATAATGCCCATAGTCACACCTCCAGAATAGTCGCTGATTCAATTGTAGCACAAATGGGACCCGGTCCGTTTCACGGACCGGGTCGGAAGAAATGATAGCAAAATTAGTCAGGAACCATGCTTTTTGGTGCGCGATTGTCGTAAAAAACGCCTTGTGCCGAAAAAGGGACCCGGTCCCGATATNNATATCGGGACCGGGTCCCTTTTTCGCATTCAATGCAGAGCGACTGTGATCAGGTGGCGGAGGTCTCTTTTAGTCTTAATGCCCTGGATGCTGGTCCGGGCTGCACCGTCGCAAAGGAGGACCAGGGTAGGGATGCTGGTGATGCCCAGATCAGTGACGATCTCAGGCTCCTGGTCGACATTGACCAGGCCGAGCTTGACTGTTTGGGACAGGTCATCAGCCAGACCATCCAGGCGGTTGAGAACGGTCTGGCAGGGAGGACACCAGTTTGCCCAGAAGCAGAGCAACACAGGCTTGGCGGACTCCTCCACCTCGATGGAATAGTTGTGGCGGGATATGGTCAGAAAAAACGGATTCATGTGCAACACGGCGCCCT
>DIGA01000074.1 GCA_002419365.1 Mageeibacillus sp. UBA5734
TATTTGATGACGAGAACCAGGTGATAATATAATAGGAACACTGAATGGTTATTATCGTCTAACTGCATTGTAATAACCTCATAGGTGCTTTTACTACAGAATATATTGTACCACTTTGGAGCTGCCCTATCTACCGAACTTGCAGTGAATCCGACTATTGATTATTGCTATTCAGACTATCGTTTTTGACTGCCGATTCAGCCCCCGCCTTCGCGCTCGCTTTGCGAGTAAGCGGAAGCTTAGAGGAGGGGGACTTCTCGGCTTTTAGATGTTAAAATCAATCTGACATTAGAAATCCATGGCCTAAGGAGACACACAGATGAGTCGGATCAAACAAAGCGCCAAAGGTAATGGCCCCCTGGCCCGTATCCTGATTTCACTGCTTGGTGTGGCCATGCTCCTGCTCGGCGTCAGTCGTTTTGCCCTGTTTTTCATCGGAGAGACAACCTTTGCCGATGTGAACACGCGCCGGGTCGGCGGTGCAGACAATCAATATGCATCTGACAAGCGCTATGAATGGTCGATTGACTACACTTTCACCGATGCGGATGGTGTGGTGCACGATGGTCATACCACCCGCCGGGGCGGAGATATGGGCGTCAAAGTTGAAAGCACCGTCTATTACTGGCCGGCGGCCCCTTTCATCAATGGACTGGAACGTGAAGTCGAGCCTAACCTGGGCCAATTGGTCCTGGTTGGAATCGGTATCCTGCTGATTGTGCTCATGAATCGCAAATCTGGCCGGGCCATGTCCCGCCATCAGCCAGCCCGTCCGTCCGTGCCACAGACCCAGAGTGCCACCTTGGACGATTACGACGATTCAGTCGAAGAGCTCTATCACCAGCCGGCACCCGGTACCCGTTTCTGCGCCGAATGCGGCACACCACTCTCTGCCAATACCCGCTTCTGCCCACATTGTGGCAGCGCGGTGAAATGAGGTTGTCGATGTCACCTGCCCTGAAAGGTCACCTGCTTGCATTGATCACGATTACAATCTGGAGTTCCACTTTCATCATCAGCAAATGGCTTCTGGACCAGATGGTTCCCCTGCAGATCTTGCTGGGCCGCTTCATCATCGCCATCATCTTTTTAAGCATCATCCATCCCCGGTTCAAAAAGCCTGTTTCGTTGCGCGAAGAACTCTTGTTCCTGGCGATCGGTACTGCCCTGGCCAGTTACTTTGTTTTTGAAAACAGTGCACTGCAATGGACGTATTCTTCCAATGTCAGCCTGATTGTAGCCACCATCCCGTTCATGACCGGCATCCTTTCCCGGCTGGTTTACAAAACGCCCTTTTTCACACTCCACGGTGTCATCGGCCTAGTCATGGCCTACCTGGGCGTTCTGATCATCATCATCAACGGCAGCCAGTTGGAAGGCGTTGAACCCATCGGTGACCTGCTGGCCATCGGAGCAGCCGTGATGTTCGCCGTCTATTCCGTCTTCATGCTGAAAACGGGCTCGGCTTACACCCTGATCCAACTCACCCGCAAAGTATTTGTTTACGGACTAGTTGCTCTGTCCCTGATGCTGGCGGTCATCAGAGAGCCCGTCATACCGGAAAGCCTCACAGGCCAAGGCTTTGCCAGTCTGTTCTACCTCGGCATCGTAGCTTCTTCCCTGGCCTTCATTTTCTGGAACCGGGCCATCCAGGCGATCGGTCCAGTCAAAACCAACCAGTACATCTATCTGATTCCGGTTATGACGACTCTTTTTGCCGCCATCCTGCTGCAGGAGCCGGTCACTTGGCTGACCATTGCTGGAGCTGCCATGATCCTAGCCGGACTGTATCTGTCGGAAAAGTCCAGAAGCAAAACCTGAATGCGGCTATTTTTTTCATTTCGCTAATCTATAGTTTGATGATATAAGTCGTCAGGTTTAGATTTTTTCTTCCAGAAGCCCTGTGCGGTAGGCCTGGATCAAATCTTGCAACTCCTCGACCTGGCGGGCCAGTTCCCTGCCCTCGTCGGTGTCTGCCACGGTGACCCGCTGCGGCATATTCTCGATGATCCTGACCACAGGCGACAGGTCGACAGGTCTTTTGTCTGCATCGACATGAAACGGCGAATGCTCGGCCAGGGCCAGATACCGGGAGTTGAAGATCAGGGAATACCCGCCGATACCCGTTGTCGTCTGGTAGGCTTTGGAGATACCTCCGTCGATGACGTAGAGCAGTCCACCGCCCTTGACCGGACTCTCCCCTGCCTTGAGCTTGACCGGCACATGGCCATTGATGATGTGAGCCTGGGCTGGGTCGAGGTCAAATTCGCGCAGGATTTTTTCACAGACGTCCCGGTTGTCCTGCAGCTTGTAGTAGGCATTCATATGCTCTTTGTGTGTCGTTTTTTCGGACAGGAAATAGCGTTCAAACGTGGCCATGCGGTTCTTGCCAAACAGCGGCGAGTGCGGGCCACACCAGAGATACCACATCAAATCGCGGGCATCATAGCGCTCCTGCGAGTGCGGCGGAGCAAAATAACCCCGGCGAACAACCGCATCGATGTGGTCCAGGTAAGCTTTGCCGGCGTAACTGTCAGCGCCGAATGTGACGGTTTCGAATTCACCTTCCGGGGTCATCAGGATGCAGCCATGGTAGAGCAGATTGTTGTTGATCCGCTTGTAGGTCCCGCCCTGCAGGTAGAGGAAGCGGATATGGCGCTGCAGCTTCTCACTGTGCCGGAACGAGGCTGCCAGCGTCATCATCAGGTCTTCCTCCTCTGGCATCAGACGCAGCGGGTCGTTCGGATCAACCGTCGGAAAGCGGGTGTCTTTCAAGGCATGCGTGGTGCCGTCGAGCGTCAGGGTACCCTGGGCAAAATCGATTTTTTCCAGTAGGCGGCGGTCTTCCATCTGGTATTCCGGATGACGGGTGATCAGCTGCCCTTCCAGCTTGAACTGGATGATGGCCATGGCCTTGTGCATCTTGGCGGCCAGATGGACATCGACCGGGTCGTATTTGTTTTCGTCCAGGATATGGGGCGCAAAGATCTTGCAGGGATCATCGCGGTAGACCTGGGCCGCAAACACCGACAGCGGACGGAGATTGATGCCATAACCATCTTCGAGAACATCAAAGCTGTTGTAGCTGATACCGAGCCGGATCACATTGGCCATGCAGGCCAGGCTACCTGCTGCCGCTCCCATCCAGAGGATGTCGTGGTTGCCCCATTGGACATCGACATCATGGAAATCAATCAGGGCATTCATGATCGCATCGGCGCGCGGTCCGCGGTCGAAGATATCACCGATGATATGCAGTTTGTCGATGGCAAGCTGCTGGATCAGGACACACAGGCTGGAGATGAAATCCTTCATCATGCCGGTCTCGACGATCGAGCGGACACCGGCCTCGTAGAACGCAGCTTTGCTCGCTGAATCGACATGCAGGAGCTCATCCATGATGGCCGCAAACTGAGGCGGCAGCTTTTTCCGCACCTGCTGGCGCGTGTATTTGGCGGAGACGGTCTTGCTGACCTCGAGCAGGCGGTAAACCGTGATCCGGCTCCAGTCAAGCAGGTCCTGACCCTCGAGATCGAGACGCTCCAGCTCTTTTTCCGGATAATAGATCAAATTGGACAGGGCAACCCGGTCCGCTTTGGAGACTGATTTGGTGAACAAATCGTCAATCTTGTTGCGGATAAATCCCGAAGCGCTGCGCAGCAAATGGATGAACGCCTCATGCTCGCCATGCAGGTCACTGAAGAAAAATTCCGTACCCTTGGGCAGGCTCAGAATCGCCTGGAGCCGGATCGCCTCCGCTGCAGCCGTCTGGATCGTCGGATAGTCGCGGGAGAGCAGTTTGAGGTAAGGATAGTCCAGCATATGGAACCTCCGGCACGGATGAAATCAGGTCTGTTCAATAAACAGATTATAGCAGAGTCTTTCCATGGCTCAGCTGGCGCTTCTTGCTCAGACAATGGATTTTATCAGCGTTTGAGTGTAGGGATGCTTCGGATGGTTCAAAACCTGCCCGGTTGCACCGCTTTCTACCATCATGCCCTCTTTCATGACATAGGTTCGGTCGCAGAAACCACTGACCAGCGCCAAATCATGGGAAATGAACAGGAACGACATGTCATGTTCCCGGCGCAAATGACAAAGCACGTCCATGATCTGTGCCTGGACCGAGACATCGAGCGCACTGGTGGCCTCATCACAGATGAGCAGCTTGGGTTTGGCAGCGATGGCCCTGGCGATTGCGGCGCGCTGGCACTCCCCGCCACTGACAGTGTGTGGTTTTGCCGTGAAAAACGAGGCATCGAGACCCACTTCGACGAGAAGGCTTTCGGTCTGTGTTCTGCGTTCTGATCTGGGAACACCTGCCGCTTTGAGTGTTTCCTGGATGCTCGCTCCGAGAGTCAGCCTGGGATCAAAGGAGGACCGTGGATCCTGGAAAATCATTTTCATGTGGGCATAGGCACGGCGCAGGGATGGACCGGTCAGATGCGAAATATCTTCACCACACAGGACGATCTCACCACGATCCAGTGGCGCGAGACGTGCGATCAGACGAGCCAGGGTCGATTTGCCGCAGCCGGACTCACCAACAAGGCCGACCGTCTCTCTGGCACCTATGGTCATGCTGACATCACACACCGCCTCGATGCTCTTGCTGCCCGCCTGATAGCGTTTGCTGACCCTTCTAACCTGCAAAATGTCAGTTGTCATGCCACACCTCTTTCCAATCGGTCCGGCTTTGCCGCCACCGTTCACCCTGACGCATCACAAGTCCGCCCGAGCCTGGGCACAGCCGCCAAAAGTGACCGGGTGTACGGATGTGTGGGTGAACCGAGCACGGTGTCCCGCGCGCCGTATTCCACAATGTGTCCCCCAGCCATCACGGCCACCGTATCGGCCAATTTGGCCACCACACTCATGTTGTGGGTGACGACCAGGATGCTCGTGCCGAACTGGTCGCGCAGTTTTTGCAGTTCAGCGACAATCTGGACCTGGACCGTCACATCCAGGGCACTGGTTGGTTCATCAGCAAGCAAGACGGCTGGTTCCAGAGCCATCGCCAGGGCAATGGCCACCCGTTGGTTCATGCCGCCGGACAATTGCACCGGGCAACTCCTGAGAATGCGCTCCGGGTCACCTAGATCGAGACAGGACAGCAAGATCCGCGCTTTTTCATCAGCCTGGTGGCGGCTGATGGGACCATGGGCCCTCAAGGCTTCGTAAAATTGCGTCCCGATTTTTCGGATCGGATTCAGCGATGCACCTGGTTCCTGGAAAACCATGCCGATGCCTTTGCCACGAATGTTGCGCAGGGCTTCCCCCTGCAGCGCGCACAAGTCCTGGCCGGCAAACAGGATCTCTCCCCGGGTGATTTCGACTTTGCCTGGCAGGCGCAAGATCGCCTGCAGCAAGGTCGATTTTCCGCTGCCGGACTCACCAATGACACACAGGATTTCACCGGCCTGCAAACGCAATGACACGTCCTGCAAGACGGCCTTGCCACAAGGATACTGCACCCACAGGTGCTGGATGTCTAAAAGCCTGGCTTGATCCATGCGCGTCCTCCGCCGGGCGGGATTCAGCCACTATTCCCGGGCTGTTCTGGCTGTGATCTGGTAATAATCGACTGGACTCTGCTCGATGCCCGTCACACCTTTCTTAGTCACCATGAACATATTGAGGTGGAACAGATAACTATACGAACAATCGCTGGTCACGATTTGCTGGATCTCGGTGGCCAGGTTGGCCCGTTTCTCTCTGTCAAACTCAAGCGACAATTCATGTAGCAGCGCATCCACCTGAGGATTGCTGTATTTGCCATAATTGGCGCCTTTGCCAGTCCCGGTTGTAAAGCTCAGGTAAGACAGGGGATCGCCAGTGGGTGTGGTGACATAAGCATAAGCGCAGATATCGAAATCTCCGGCTTTCAGAACCGTGTCGATGCTTTCGAACTGTTCATAGGAGGCCGCGATTCCGATATCCTGCAAGGCAGACTGGAGTGCCTGGGCGGACTGCGGCAAGCCGGTCCGGCCATAGGTGACAATGTCCAGGGAAACTTTTTTGCCGTCTTTGTCGAGGAAACCATCGCCATCGGTGTCGGTATAGCCGTTTTCGGCCAGCAGAATACGGGCACCCTCCGGATCATAATCAGGCACTGCGGTCATGTTGCTGTCATCGCCATAGCTCAAAGCAGCTGGAAATGCTGATTTGGTCGCGGTTCCAGCACCATTGAGCAGCACCGACCCATAGCTCTCCTTGTCGACTGCCATGCAGACAGCACGCCGGAAATTCTCATCCGCCATGAAATCCTGTTCGAGGTTGAAGTAGAGCATGTAAACCCGGGTCGTAGGCGCCTGGCTGACCTTAAACCGATCATCCTGGCTAAACAGGTCGAGTGTATCATAAGACAAGCCATAGGCTGCGTCGATCTCACCATTCTGCATCGCCAGAGCCAAGGTGTCGACATCAGAAATGGATTTGACGATGACGCTTTTGCTGGCTGGCATGCCACCCCAGTAGTCGGCAAATGGTTCAAGGGTGGCTGATACATCTTCCTTGTAGGTTTGAACGATATAGGGACCCGTTCCAACAGGATATTGGTTGAAATCAACGCTGCCATCATCGGCTGTGGCATCGATGATGCAGGCATAGGGGTCACACAGGGAATTGAGCAGGGTTGGATTGGGTTCGGTTGTCGTGATGGCTACAGAAAAGCCATCGGCAGAGATCGTGGCAATTTTCAGATCCGCGGCGGCCCGCTCATGTCTGGCGACCAGGCGTTCCAGACTGGCCTTGACCGCCAAGCCATCCATTCCCTGACCATTATGGAATTTGACATCGTCGCGCAGCTGGAGTGTCCATGTCTTTTTGTCCCCAGATAATGCATAATCTGTGACCAGAACAGGCACAATCTCCAGATGTTCGTCCAAGTTGAACAGTGTTTCCCCGATGCCATAGCGAATGGTTCCCCAGCCATTGTAGTTGTCAGCCGGGTCCAGTTTTGAGAAATTATACACCCCGAAGATGAAATCCTGCCGTTCCGTAGAAGTCCCGTTTATCTGGGAACCTGAGACAGACGTGTCATTTGCAGATTCGAGTTTTTCTGTGGTCCGGCAGGAAGCCAGGAGACTCAGGGTGAGTAGCAGTAAAAACAGGAGCGTTAGTGTTCTTTTCATGGCTTTCTTTTCCTTTGCGTTTTCTGAAAGAGATGGTGCGAATCATGCGGATCGAGGACATCCCGCACACTGTCGCCGAGGAGATTGAACAGAATGGATGTCAGGAGAATGGCCAGTCCAGGATAGAACACCATCCAGGGATGCTGTTGCATCAGACCCCTCCCATCCGCGAGCATGCTCCCCCATTCCGCTACCGGTGGCTGCGGGCCGAGGCCGAGAAATGAGAGGCCTGCCAGGGAGAGGACCGTCCCACCGATGCTGAGTGAAGCGGTTACGATGACCAGGCGCAGTGCATTGGGCAGAATATGCAGAAGCAGGATGCTCACTGTAGTCTGGCCATTTAGTTTTGCAGCATAGATGTAATTTTCTTCCTTCAATGTCAGGACCTGGCTGCGCATGATCCGTGCATAGGGCGGCCAGCCTGTGGCTACCAGTGCGATCACAGCATTGTTCAGGCCTTTGCCCAGCATACCAGCCACTGCCAGGGCTAGAACCATACCGGGAAAGGCCAGAAAGATATCGACGATACGCATCAAAAACGCATCCACCCTGCCACCGAAATAGCCACTGGCGATCCCAACCACACTACCAGCCATCAAGGTCAGGCCAACAATCGCCAGGGCAGCAAAGACTGATAGGGGAGCACCTGCCAGGACTCTGGAGAAGACACAACGGCCTAACCAGTCCGTTCCCCAGGGGTATGCCACACTGGGGGCCTGCTTTGCATCTGCCAGGGCGGCATGGTTTGGATCATTGGGCATGAGCAGCGGTGCCAGGATGCTCATAACCAGGAAAAGAATCGTCAGAGCCAGGAGGATCTGGTAACGAATCCTGGCACTTCTTGCAGACCGCTTCATATCAGTTCGGCTCCCCACTCAGCCGCACCCGTGGATCGAGCAAACGATACGACAGATCGACCAGCAGATTGATCAGGACGTAGATCACCGCCATCCAGACGACAAAGGCCTGGATCATTGGGTAATCGCGCTTCAGAATGGCATCCATGACCAGAAAGCCCATCCCGCGCCAGACGAAGATCATTTCTACAGCGGCAGTTCCGCCCAGTAGCGATCCCGCCGACAAGGACAGCAAGGTGATGATGGTCAGAAGTGCATTGCGCAGGACATCCCGGACCAGAATAGCCCCTGGCCTGATGCCACGGGACAGGGCGCCATCGACATAGCTTTGCCCCAGCTGTTCCAGAATCGCCGCCCGCACTTGACGGATGTACTTTCCCGTCATGGGAATGGCCAAAGCCAGCGTCGGCAAAATGAGCCCCTTAGCAGAACCACCTGCCAGAACCGGAAGCCAGTGCAGCTTCAGCGCAACGACGTACAGCAGGAGCAGTGAAACAAAAAAGCTCGGCATGGCATGACTGAGAAAGCTCACCAGGCGGATGAAAGTATCGGAGAACCTGTTTTGCCGCACGGCCGTCAGGATACCAAGCGGCACCGACAAGACAATTGTCACGATCATCGATGTCAGTGTCAGAAGCAATGTCCTGGGCAGTGCAGCCTGCAAAGCCTCGGCTACAGGTTGTCCATCCACCAACGACTCGCCCATGTCACCGCGGCAGAAATTACCCAGCCACGAGACGTACTGCACAAGAAACGGCCGGTCCAGGCCGGCCTTCTGTTTCAACGCCTGTACCACGTCATCAGATACTGGAATCCCCTGCGCCTGTAAAAGCAGTTCCACCGGATCAGATGGCGATACGTACATCAGTCCATACGTCAGCAAGGTCACGCCCAACAGCACAACAACCAGCGATCCCAGCCGCCGGGCAATGTAGCGCAACAGTGGACCTTGCCAAATGCGCATCATCATCTGAATTCAATCCGCCTGTTCATTTGACCGCACGGATCATGAACAGCGGCGTGGCCCCATAGAGGAGTTTTTCCTTGTCATCCCACAGATCGGCAATGATGTTCTCCTCAACAGTCACCTCAGCAAACCCTGCCACTTCAAGATGTGACACATCCCAGCCTGGTCGCACGCAGGAGCCAAGCAGATGGCCGGGGAGTGCCTCAATCGATTCAACTTCCCGCTTGTCTGCAGAAAAATTCGAGCCAAACTGCTCAAAGCACATCGTTTCTCGCTGGGCAAACTCCCGCCGGATGGCACGGTCTGTGTGCATGAGGTGCCAGTTGGCATCAAAGATCAGCATCACCCCACCCGGTCGCAAAACACGATGCCACTCTGCATAGGCTTTTGCATGATCCTGCAAAGCATGAGTGACATTGCGGCTGACAACGAGATCAAACGAGCACGCCTCAAATGGCAGGTCCTGGCAATCGCCTTTGACAAACAGCGGCCGGACTGCATAGTCCGCCGCATTGTCTGCGGCATGCCTGAGCATGCCATCAGACCCATCGAGACCCACGACCCGGTGGCCGGCCTGGGAAAGGATGATGGAAAAGAACGCCGGACCACAACCGACATCAAGGACATCCAGTGTGTCTTTTTGCGGGGCTTGGGACAGGATACGGCTGGTCCAGGCCGGAACCCGGAAACTATCCAGTTCAGCGTGGATGATCCGGTCATAATTGTCAGAGGATTGCGTCCAATCGTCATGCCTATCCAGCACAGAAGGCTCGGCGTCCAGCTGATTCATTTCTACACCAGGTTTCTCCACACCCAGGACAAAATCCGTGATCAGGCTCCTTTTCTGGCCACTTATCCGCTCGATAAACGTTTTCCTCTGCACCTGAACCTCGATGCGTTCCACACCCTGGCTCAGAAACCAATCCATATCCCATTTCGGCCTGGTCACCCGGGAGAGCGGCAATTCCCGGGCAATTTCGTTGATCGGGGTCGGATCAACCCCATAACACCCAGGATGACTGGACAAAGAATCCGTCCCTTTGGCTGTCTGGTAGTTTTCATCGTAATAATGCAGATAATGGTTGCCATCCACGACCAGGATTCGTCCGCCGGGCCGCAGCACGCGGAGCCATTCGCGGTACGCTTGTTCAGGTTGTTCCAAATTCCAGACAAGATTGCGCGAGACAAGGTAATCAAAGCTGGCATCTGCGAACGGCAGATTCTGAGCATCACTCTGCAGGATCGAAACCGTGACACCCATTTCATTAAAATGCTGCTGAGCTTGCTCAAGCATGCCCTGCGAGTAATCCATGGCCGTCACCTGGTGACCATCCAGGGCCAGAAGGATTGAAAAAAAGCCCGGGCCACAACCGATATCGAGACAATCGAGGGACTGCCCGGCTGGAGCCTGGCTGCGCAACAGCTTCTGGAAGTGGTCGCGTTCTGTACCAGACAACTGCGCCTGGATGGATTTGGCATACCCTTGGGCCCGCCTGTCCCAGTAGTGGGCAATTTGATCCAGATACATGATCTCTCCTAGTATTCTTTAATTGCGCA
>DIGA01000045.1 GCA_002419365.1 Mageeibacillus sp. UBA5734
GGAAGATTCCGTACATTTGAACGAGGCGCCTGCTGTGAATCAGGCAACGCCTTCTTTTCGATCCGTGACGCGAAAAATCCCCCTGCCTGAACTTTACAAAGTCATCAAGGGGATCCTGCGTTACCGGGCCAAAGGTTGATGGCCCGGGCGTTTTCTACTTTTTACAGGGCCAGCTCCCAGTTCCCCATCGAGACCGTCGTGTCGATGTAAGGTTCAACCTGGCTCCAGCTGTTGATCCGGATCACGTTGTCCGGCAAAGGCTTGCGATTATAGGAGCAGTCGATCAACAGGACCGGGATGTTGCTGGCGGCCAAAGCCACAGCATTTTCGTAGCGGTCTTCGATGAACCAGTCACAGCGCAACTGTTTGGCCGTCGCAATTTTTTCAGTGTTGCCCAGCAAAGTCAGACTGTCGTGGGGGATGTCGTATTTCCTGAACCAATCCAGGCTGACCTGTTGCATCGATTGGGTCCGGGCTGTGATGAAATGGATGTGGTGCTGCTTGAAAAGCCGGTTGATGACCAGCTGGGCGCCTGGCCTGATCTGGGCTTCCCAGTGCAGCATTTCACCCAGTTGATCATAGAAGACATCGCTTTCCTGGCGACTGACCCCGAGCGCTTCATGGTAATCGTAATGGACGATCCCATCCTCACGGACATCTGTCCCGAAATAGGCATTGGCCCGGCGCAGCCAGTAAAAGGGTTCGGTCAGGGTACCATCGATATCGACACCAATATTCAGTCGTTTCATGTTGTGAATCCTCTATTCATTGCTGCCTTCATTTTTGCGCAGGCAACCCGCTCCTCTCTATCGTGAGTTGTAAAAATCAGGCAACAAGCAGGTAAAATTTGCTGCCTATGGGGAATGTGGTGTGGCGTTATCCGCCCTTGGCCCGCACCAGCTCGATCGCTTCCTTGCCGGTCAGATGCTCAATATCGATGGCAATGATCAGAGCGTGGTCGCAGCGGGCGATCTCGTTCTGTTTCGCCTCAGCCGGCTGGTCACCGGAATATTTTTCGACCAGGGCGCCAAATGCTGCGCGCCGCTCCTCACCTTCGACGATCCGGGCCTGGCCAAAGGCGATCGCACTGCGAAAGTACGACGTATATTCCGCGCTGACGATGGTGTCTTCGTCGACGGCTGCAAAGGAAACCTTGGGGTTTTCCAGAATCGCATCCACTTTGTGCCCGGACTTGGCTGAATGGAAATAGATCTTACCTTCAGAAAACACAAAGCTGACCGGCACAGCGTAGGGATATCCCTCATCGCCGTGGCAGGCCAGGATCCCGTTGGTGCAGCGCTCCAGCACCGCCACAGTGTCGGCAACAGAAAGCACTTGTTTGTTTCGTCTCATTTCCCTGAACATGCTTCAAACCTCCATTTAGATCGCTGTTTGGGTTCTATTCGATGAAAGCCAGATCTGCCAGACCGCTGCCAGGAAGATTACCAGACAGAGGGCAATGGCATAGAAAGCCAGCCTGGACCCCAAATAGTCGTTGGCGATGCCGATGACCAGGTTGACCACCATGGCCAGCAGCGTCCCGGACATCAGGAGCAAACCGGTGGCATAGACGGCAGCTTCTTTGAAGACATGGTAGAAGGCCAGCATGATCGTCGGATAAATGATCGAGTAGCCCAGGCCAGCCAGGGCAAAAATCAACAACCCACTGCGGCCGAGCAGGATGCCGGCCAGCGTCAGCAGGAAGGCCATTGAACCGTAGACCAGGATGCTGCGGTAATAGCCGAGACGGTCGATGACCAGCCCGCCAAATAAGCGGCCGACGGTTTCCAGGCCGAAAAACAGGGCCACATAGGTCGAGCGCTGGTCTGCACCGAGGTGGTATGTTTCACTCATGTAATTGACAAACCAGTTGCCTGTGCCGTATTCCGCAGCCAGATAGAATCCGATGGCCACGATGTACAGATAGAGGAACTTATTCCTGAACAGGTCCTTTTTCGAATAGATCACTTTATGTTCCTGATGGAACTGCGGCAGCCGGATCAGCAGGAGTCCGATCAAAAGCAGGGCAGCTGCGACGATCAGGAAGATGAAAAACATCTGCCAGCGCACATCCCGGGCAAGCAGTTGGCCGACAGCTTTCTGCGAGATCGTGTTGCTGGTGCCATAGGAGAAATTGATGATGTTCATCAGGGTCGCTGTCGAAGCCACCTGGACCATGGGTCCCAAGGTGTTGACCGCGACATTGAAGGTGGCAGAGCCAATGTTCAGGGCGAAAAAGCCCAGCAGCAACAGGGCGAAAGACCGGGCGTTCACGATCAGGAGCAGGGCCAGGATCGCCACGACGATCCCGCTGCTGACAACTTTCTTGTGGCCAAACCGTTCCACCAGCATGCCGCAGATGTACTGGAAAACCGCATAGGCTAAAAGGCTGGACGTCATCAGAACCCCGACTTGGGCATTGCTGATCGCAAAATCCTGCTTGAAATAGGGCACGAAAATGCCTTTGAAATTGTCAAACATGGCCAGCATCGCATAGAGGGCGATCAGGAGGGTGATCGTCAGGATGGTTTGCCGCTTCTGGCCGGACTGGGCTTGCTGGTTCATTTGATTAAAGTCTCCGAATCTTCTGGAATCAAGGGCTTGTCTGAATCTATATTTGCTGACAGCATGTCCTTGCGAAACTGGCGCGGCGAAACGCCAAAGGACTGGTGAAAGGCCCGGGAGAAATAGGCAGGAGTCGGGAAACCACACTGCAAAGCCACTTCTGTGACTGGCAGGCTGGAGTCCGCCAACAGCATGGTTGCCTCACGCATGCGCAAATTCAGGACATAATCCATGACGGACAGTTTCATCACCCGTTTGAAATAGGATGAGAAATACGATGGATTCATATAGACCAGCTGGGCGATTGTGTCTAGCTGGATTTTTTCACGGAAATGCGCCTCAATAAAGGTGACCGCATCGCGGATCCTTTCCAGGCGCTGCTGTTGGGCGATGTAATCATGCCCCAGCTGGCCTTCCAGTTTGAAATAGCGAAATAGCAAGGCCAGTATCTTGAGCAGCGAGGCCTTGATCAGGAGTTGGTAGCCCTCCGCCTGGCTGTTGTCTTCGACTTCGATTTCATAGGCCAGGTCCCGGATGATCATTGCCAGTGGATTGTCTGCCTCGATCAGATTCTGGAAATTGATGTTGCGGTCAAAAAATGGCTCCAGGTAATCCTGGTCCACCACGGCATTGCCAATGACAAAACCCGGCTCAAAGACAATGCAGATCAATTCCAGATTGGACTGTGTGTAAGCACAATGCAGCTCGTTGTTGTTGATCACAAATACCTGACCCGGCTGGACCTCATACCGGATATCGCTGATCACATAGTGACCGCTGCCTCTGAGGACATAATTCAGCTCCAGGCAATCGTGCCATTGCATCATGCGGACCCCCTGGCTGGGGATGGACGCATGGTAGATGGCAAAAGGAAACGATTTGGGGAGTGTGAACAGTTCCTTTTCTGCAAGTTGATTCATGAAGCATCCTGTCGTTTCGTGTACAATATAAAAAAGCTGATGACATCTTCGTCCATTATACAAGGTACCCGACACAATGGAGGCTGCAATCATGGAACACCCCATCCTCATCATCGGCGGTGGCATGGCCGGACTGACAGCGGCAGCGTATGTAAGCCAGGCTGACCGGAAGGTTATTCTTTTCGAAAAACAAGACAAAGTGGGTGGACTGGTTAATTCATTCGACTACAACGGATTCACCTTTGACGGCGGGATCCGGGCGATCGAAAATTCCGGCATCGTCACCCCGATGCTGCGCCAGCTGGGGCTCGAGATCCCCTTTGTCAATAACGGCGTCTCGATCGGGATCACAGACCAGGTCATCCGGCTGAAATCTGCGGAAAGTCTTGGCGACTATCTCGATCTGCTGCGCAGTCAATTTCCGGAAAGCAGTCTGGAAATCGATCACTTCGGCCGGGAAATCGAAAAAATCATGGGCTATATGGATGTCCTCTACGGGATCGATAATCCCTTGTTTCTCGATCTGAAAAGCAATCCCCGCTATCTGGTCCGGACCATCCTGCCTTGGATGGTCAAGTACCTTTGGACCATGCCCAAAATTGACCGGCTCAGCCAGCCGGTGACCGAATACCTGAAGAAAATCTCAAACAACCAGGCCCTGATCGACATGATCGCCCAGCATTTTTTCCAGGACACGCCAACGTTCTTCGCGCTCAGCTATTTTAGCCTCTACCTGGATTACCAGTATCCCAAAGGCGGAACCGGCATTCTATCTGATGCTCTGAAGAATTTCATCCTCGAACACGGCGGAGAAATCCGCTGTAGCACAGAGATCTGCGCCATCGATCCGCAAGGTCAGATTGTCCGGGATGCTTCCGGACAGTCCTGGATGTATCAGGATCTGGTCTGGTGTGCTGATCTCAAACGGTTATATGAAATCGTCGATGAAACCATGCTCGTGGACGCACGTGCCCGGCAGGCCATTGCAAAGCAGCGGCTGGCCATGGCCGACAAGTCAGGCGGTGACTCGATCCTGACCCTCTACCTCGCCGTCGACCAGAGTCCAGATTATTTTGCCAGCATCGCCAATCCCCATTTCTTCTACACGCCGCGTACGACGGGCCTTTCGAGCCTCCTGCCCTGCTCGGGCAATAGCCAGGCTGAGATTGAATCCTGGATTTCCGATTATCTAGATCTGACGACCTATGAGATTTCCTGCCCTGCCATGCGGGATCCGAGTCTGGCCCCACCCGGTCAAACCGGCCTGATCATCAGTACGCTTTTCGACTACCAGCTGGTCCGGAAAATCTCCGAAAGTGGCTGGTATGAGTCATTCAAGGAAAGCTGTGCCAAAAAAATCATCGCGGTCCTCGACCAGACCATCTATCCGGGACTAGCCAGCAAAGTCATCCATCAGATCGTGGCCACACCACTGACGCTGCAACGTTTGACCGGCAATACTGACGGCGCGATCACCGGCTGGGCTTTCACGAACACAAAGATACCAGTCGTTCACAACATGCCGAAAATCGCCCAGTCCGTCCTGACCCCGATCCCCCATGTCTATCAGGCAGGTCAATGGACCTACAGCCCATCCGGCCTGCCGATCTCGATCCTGACCGGCAAACTAGCAGCGGATCGACTTTTAAAATAGTCGCTGGGGGGCGCTTACGCGACCCGTTGCGCCATCCTTGGTCCTTTTTTCGGCAATTGTCATCCCGGGGGCCACCCCTCGCGCAGGACCCTGCCAAAATCCGCTGGCAAACCCGTCAGCTGCAGACTGGCTGCCCACACGCGCTTGCCCATCTCCCGGTCTAACGCATGCGGGGCCGGTTTTTCTTCGTGGGTCAGGTGGAAAAAGCGCCCGGAAACGTCGGCCAGTTCAGGTGCTGAGGCCAGATAGCCAATCGCCGGTCCGGAAATGGCGGCGTCTTTCAGGAACAGGCCGGTGACGTAACGGGTGAAGAACCGGTAAAGCCAGCCATTGTTGTGGCCGATGTTCGTTTTGACATCGCCGGGATGGACAGCATTGATCGTCACCCCTGTGCCTTGCAGCAGATCGGCAAATTCCCAGACCGTGAGCAGCTGGGCTGTTTTCGAGGCGCCATAGGAGCGCAGGCCGGTGTAGTGACGTTTGTGCCAACTGAGGTCATCGAGATCGAGGCCATTGAAACGGTGGCCTTCTGAGTTGACCTGGATGATCCGGGACGGGCTGCTCGCAATCATGCGGTCTAAAAGCAGTGCAGTCAAAAGGAACGAGGCCAGATGATTGACGCAGAAGACGGTTTCGTGGCCAGCTGATGTGAAGATTCGAGTCGTCGAATGCATGCCGGCGCAATTAACCAGTACATCGATCCGGGGATAGCGTGTGAGGATGATGTCGGCAGCCTGCCGGACCTGCTCCAGATCGGAAAAATCGGCCACGATGCTATCCACTGCCACAGGCCATTGCGATTGGAGTTCCCAGGCAACCCTGTCCGCTTTTACCTGGTTGCGATTGACCAGAACCAGCTGTGCGCCATGGCTGGCCAGCGCCCGCGCGATCTCGAGACCGACGCCGGAGGTAGCCCCGGTGATCACGCAGATTTTGCCGCTCATCGATTCGGTAAAAGGCTTTTGCGGCAGCTTGCGGTTTGTGAGGAATTTCAACTCGTCAGGCAATTCTCGTTTCATGACACGGCATCCCTTTCATTACATCGGCCCTGATCAGCCTCGATCGACGCTCGTCTTAAGCAGGCAATCAGCCGAATTTCTTGTGCATGAACTTGCGGTACATCTTGTTGAATCGCGGGATACCGTTAAAAATATCACCCCAGAGGTCGTAATAATCGCGCTGCTCGATGATCAGGCCCTCTTCATTGAAAGTCAGCTTCGTCGCGCCAAAGACGGGGGTGTCCGGATACTTTTTGAAAGCCATGGTCATTTTCCAGTCCATGAGAACGACTGGGCCATTCTCCGCCATGGACAGGATGTCCATGCGCAGGGACTGGCACCGGTCAGTCAGGCGTTTGCACATCGCCTGGAAATTCTCCATTCCTTCTATCCGCTGGATCGAATCCTGGAAAATGATCTGAGGATGATAATACGGGAACAGATGGGACCAGTCTGGCTTGCCATCCGTATTGTAGGTCCGGGACCACAGGTCCTTGATCTCGGCCAATGTCAGGCGTATGTTGTGCGTGGTTGGCAGAACGGGTCCTGTGTTTATTTCTGGCATGGCAAGTCCTCACCGTTTCGGATTTGTCTTGCCTCTATTATGCCAGATTTTTCTCGATCAGGCGGGCGATGGCGGGTGCCGTCAGGCCGTTTTCCTGGAGCTGGAATTCGTAGCTGCCGACCTTCTGGAAGCGGTCGCCCAGATTGCACATCAGCTGGCGGGGGGCATTCGTGAAACCGGCCTTGTATTCGGCGACGGCACTGCCCAGGCCACCGATCGCGCTGTGCTCCTCCACCGTGACGACGAGCTGGTTTTCGGCAAACACGCGGTCCAGCATGGCCTTGTCCAGCGGCTTGATCGTATGCATGTCGACCACCCGCACCGAGAGGCCTTTTTCCTGGAGCAGGTCTGCTGCTCCGATGGCCTGGGCCAGGACTGCTCCCGTGGCGATGATCGCCACATCTTTACCCGGCCGGTATTCGATCGCCTGGCCGATCTTGAACTCGAAATCGTCGGGATAGAGGATCGGAAAGCCAGGGGCGCCGGTGAGCCGGATGTAAACGGGTCCTTCCAGTTCAGCCGCGGCAAACAGAGCCTTATAGATCTGGTGCGGATCGGATGGCGAAAGCACCGTGAAATTGGGCAAAGCCCGGGCAACAGCCAGATCATCCATTGCAAAATGAGTATTGCCGAGCGGCCCAAAACGAACCCCGGCCTCAATGCCGATGACCTTGGCATTCAGGTTCATGTAGCCGATCGCGATGCGCATTTGCTCCGCGCAGCGCATCGGAGCGAAGGCAGCCAAAGTCACCGCGAAGGGCATCAGGCCTTCCTTGGCCAGACCGGCCGAAAAATCGATCAGGTTTTGTTCGGCGATACCCACATCAAACAGCCGGTCGGGAAAGGTTTTCAGAAAATTCGTCAGGCGTGCAGTGGGCGTGGTGTCAGCAGTCAGAGCATAGACGTTGCTGTTTGCATGCCCCAGAAGGACCATGGCTTCACCAACAGCCGTGCGATGGCCATTCTTGGACCATTCCTGCAGTTTTTCCATTGAGATTTTTTCCATGTTCTCCACCTCCTCAAGCCAGTTCCAGGTCGGACTGGGCTTGTTCATATTGCTCCTGATTGATCGGGGCAGCATGCCAGCCCAAATTGTTTTCCATGAAGGAAATGCCTTTGCCCTTGACGGTCTTGGCGATGATCAGGTGCGGTTTTGCAACATCAGATTGCTGGATGGACTTCAGGGCAGCCAGGAGACTTTCCACATCATTGCCATCCTCGACGACAAAGACATCCCAGCCGAAAGCCTTCCAGATCGCTGCCAAGTCCAGGTCCATGATCTCGTGGGTCTTGCCTGCCAGCTGGAAACTGTTGCGGTCGATGATCGCGATCATGTTGTCCAGCTTGTTTTTGACCGCATTCATCGCCGCTTCCCAGATCACGCCTTCATCACATTCACCGTCGCCCAGGACGCAATAGACTTTGTGGGTTTCCCGTTTGATCTTGGCCGCCTTGGCCATGCCGCAGGCAATGGCAAAACCATTGCCGAGGCTGCCGGTCGCCACTTCCAGGCCGTGTTCGACATGGCAGCTGGGGTGGCCGGACAGGATGCTGTTATCACCCTTGAACGTGTACATCTCCTCCCGGCTCAGGTAGCCAGCCTCCACGAGGGCAGCGTAGTAGGACAGGCAGGCATGGCCCTTGCTCATGACAAAGCGGTCGCGCTCAAGCAGGCAGGGATTTTGGGGATCATGGTTCATGATGCCAAAATAGAGGCTGGCGACAATCTCGATACTCGACAGGGCCGGGCCAAAATGAGCCCCATGGCTACCGGCGGCATAACCCATTTCCAGGCAATCGCGCCGCATTGCCGCAGCTTTCTCACGAATCAGGTCCATGTTAATTCCTGTGTTCATTTGTCGGATCCTCCACTTTGAATAAATGCCCGCTGAAAATCCCGCCCGGAATCAAACGGGCCTGGTCGCGGGCCAGGTCGATCAATTTCTTGACATCCACATCGAGTGGATAGCCCATTTCCTGCAACATGAAAACCAGGTCTTCGGTCGCCAGATTGCCCGATGCGCCAGGGGCAAAGGGGCAGCCGCCCAGGCCGCCCAAGGTCGACTGGACGTTGCTGACACCCGCTTCGATCGCTGCCAGTGTGTTAACCAGCCCCATGTTCCGCGTGTCGTGGATGTGGATCATCAAGTCCAGCTGCGGATAGGTCTGGCGCACTGCAGCAATCGTCCGGCGGACTTGGGCGGGGTTGGCGATCCCGATCGTATCGCAGAGATTGACGGTCCGGATGCCGAGGTCGACATAAGGTTGGATGAACAAGACCACCTCTTCTTCCGTCTTCTTCCCTTCGAACGGGCAACCAAAGGCCGTGGCCAGGTCAAGGCAGACGTCTAGCTCCGGATAGGTTTCCAGCATCTTGGCCATTTCAGTCAGCGATTCGGCATGGGTCCGGTTGATGTTGGCCCGGTTGTGGCTTTCACTCAGCGAAACAACCGTCGAAACATGGCGGATACCACTCTCCCAGGCAGTTTGGGCCCCGCGCAGGTTAGGCACCAAGGCCAGGAAATCCATCTCTGGATAGCGTTCCAGGCAGATCCGAGCCAGTTCAACCGCGTCTTTCATCTGGGGTACAGCCTTGGGGCTGACAAAGGACGTCATCTGCAGATGGCGGATCCCGGCTGTGATCAGGCCATCGATGATGGCGAGCTTGGTTTCGAGCGGAATGTATGCGGAGATGTTCTGGAATCCATCCCGCGGACCCACTTCATAGATCTCGATCTTGTTCATTGACTTGTCTCCAGCATGCTTCCTTGTTCAGCCAGTCGCCGGTGCCATGCAAAGGCGTCCTCCGGCAGCTGGGGATGATGACCGCCACAAGTTGTGCGGGCTTTCTGGATATAGGCTTCCAGTTGAACCTGATAGGCGCCGGCCGTGCAGTGGCGGATGATGGCATCCGCCCTTTCGGTGTCGTCGAGGCCGCGCAGATCTGCCAACCCGTGTTCCGTGATCACGATATCAACATCATGTTCACAGATGTCGTGGTGCGAGACCATGGGCACGATCGTGGAGATCGCGCCAGATTTTCCGGTCGACGGCAACAGGACAATGGACAGGCCGGCGTTCTGGGCAAAATTGGCGCCGCCGCCGATGCCGTTGACCACCCGGCTGCCACTGATATGGCTCGAATTCACGTTGCCGTAGATATCGATTTCAATCCCGGTGTTGAGTGCGACCAGGCCCATGCGGCCAATGGTTTCCGAGTGATTGATCACATCGCCGTTGCGGAGGACCAGCCGGTCGGATAGTCCCGGGGTCGTGCGGATGATTTCATCTACCCTGTCACTCATTTCCAGTCCGGAAGTTGAGATCGCAGCTGCCTGGCCGGAAACCAGAAGTTCAAGAATGCTCTCACCCACGCTGCCACAGAAAAATTGCAAGTCCTGGAAAGACGACTGGGCCAGGGAACGGGCGATGCTGGTAGCCAGGCTGCCAAATCCCATTTGCAAAGGTGGCAGACGGCCTTCAAAGACACGCCGTTTTTCGATCTCGAGAAAATCAAACAAATGCTGGGCAATCCGGTCGTTTTCAGGTGAGCCTGCTGGTGGTGGAGCAACCCGTTCCTTGGCATGATGGACCACAATGGCGCGTATCTTGTCAGGATCCACCGGAATCGCCGTGCGACCAATCCGCTGCCGGACCGACACCAAGGGAATCGGCAGGACAAGAGGGGACTGATCCGGGATGTAGACATCATGCAAGTCAGCCAGCTGCCCGGGCTGGGCGGTGTTGATCTCGACGATGATCGACGTTGCGGCACCCATCAGGAGATGCGCCAATCCGCTGGAGGTCGTCGGGATCAGATCACCTTGCTCATCGATCCCCAAAGCTTCGATGACCGCAACATCAATCGAGCCCAGGCGGCCGCTTCGGATCAGGCGGGGCATTCTGTTCATCTGCTGCTCGACGTAATGGATGGATCCGGTATTGATCTGCCTGGCCAGGGATGGATGCGCAGACATCGGTGTGCGCCGGGCGATGATGCCCGCCTGGCCCAGCTGTTCATCCAGGGCCGGGACATTGGCCCCTGTGACCAGGTGGATCGCCAGGGCTTCGCCCTCTGTCCTGCGGCGGACCAGCTCAGCCACGACAGCCTTCGGATAGCCGGCCATGCCGTAACCGCTCATGGCCACCGTCATGCCGTCCCGGATGACCGCAGCGGCTTGTTCTGCTGATGCCACCTTGTTTTGCAGACTGGAGTGCTTGATCAAGCTTTTCACATCGAAGCCTCCACTCCCACCATTCATGTCCATAGGATCTCCCTGCATCTACGGCCGCGGGGTGAAGCCTGCGAACAGGGCTTCGTCACTGGGTTTATGCCAGGGGATTTCCCGGATGACCCAGGTGTTGTTCAGGTAATGCTTGAGTGTGATGTTCTCCGAGGCAATGTTGCCACCCCAGGTCGCACAGCCGAGGGAGCTCGTGAATGGCATGCCGCTGGTCCAGCTGCCCGTATTGGTTGCTGCCTGGGGCAGGTTGACGACCACGCGGGTGGTGAACGTCTCCAGAGAAACCTTTTCAATGGCGGCCGGATTTTGCGAGTAGATCCCGCAGGAATGGCCCGCTCCACAATAGGCATGGTTTTCATTGATGATGCGGATGGCATCATCCAGGTTGTCGTATTGGTAAAGAGCGATGACCAGGCTCATCTTTTCACCGCTGAACGGCGTGGCTTCGCCTGTCTCAGATTCTTCGACCAGCAGCATGCTGGTCTCATCTGGCACGTCCAGCCCGGCCAGATGGGCGATGTTGCTGACCGGGGACGCGACGATATCCCGGTTGATTACATGGTCAGCCGGCCAATTGGGCCAGATGGCCTGCTTGAGCTTCTCTTTCCCTGTCTCGTCGAGCATCACGGCCCCTACCTTTTCCAGTTCGGCCAGGAATGCTTCGTAGACAGGTTTCGCAATCACCAGGCTGTTGTCGCAGGAGCAGCCTGCTGCCAGGTCAAAGGTCTTGCTGGCCTTGATCTTGGCCGCAGCATCCTGGAGGTCTGCAGTTTCATCAATGACAATGATCGCATTGCCGGCGCCGACCCCGAAAGCAGGGGTGCCGGAGCTGTACGCGGCCCGGACCATGGGCTGGCCGCCGGTCGCGATGACCAGGTCGCACTGCTTCATCAGCTCATTGGTCTGTTCAACAGAAGGATTGGGCAAGCTGATGAAAAGGTCCTCCGGCGCATCATATTTTTTCATGACCGCCCGGATCAGGTCGACCACTTTCTGTGTGGTTTTCTTGCCGCGGGGGTGGGGCGCGAAAATGACCGCATCGCGGGCTTTGACGGCGAAAATCGCCTGGATCAGCGGGTGCATTTCCGCCTGCGTGCTTGGCACCAGGGACCCGATGACCCCGACCGGCTTGGCGATCCGGACCAGACCTTTGTCCGGCAATTCCTCGACCACGCCGACGGACCTTTCGTGCTTGACATCATAGAGAACGCCACGGCATTTTTCACGAACCTTGACGATTTTGGACTGCACATCGCCGAGGCGGCATTCATTGAAAGAGAATTCAGCCAGTTCCTGGATCAGCGCTTCATCGGCGACGATTTCCCAGACAATGGCAGCGGCCAGTTCGTCGACCTTTTCCTGCGTGAAGCTGGCGGCGATTTTTTGCGCTGCACGAGCCCGTTTCATCAGCTGGGCGAGAGAGTGTTCGGTGTTGTTCGCTAGATCTTGCATGGGGATCCCTCCTGGGTTTCTAAACATCTGGCCAATATTTGGCGCCGGGCTCAGTGACCCACAGGTGCTGCTGCTCAAAATTGGGCCGGATATAAGGATTGCCATCGAGATGGCGGATGATCCAGAGGAAATACATCGCATAGCCAGGGGCAGCGACCTGGGGGTGGACCAGGTCCGGTGCGATGGTCACCGTGTCATTGTGTTCCAGAAGCACGCCTTCATCGCCCAGCTTCAGCAGGCCGAAACCGTTGTCTGGCTGGAATTTGTAGAAATAGATCTCCGGCTGGGGATGGGAATGCGACGGGAAGCCGGCCCATTTGCCTGGATAATGAACGTCTTCGCCGATCATGATGTTGGACTCCGGTGCCAGTGCGTGGTCGAGAAACGTTTTGACAATCCGGGTGCCGGTCTCATTCATCGTGCCCTGGCCCCGGGTCTCGATCACCGAGTTGCCCACATCGTGCACTTTGACCGGGAAATGAGTCGTGTTGACCGTGCGGACGACGGCCAACTCGGAACCTTCGCCCAGTCCCGTGATCTGTAGGGATTCCTGCTCTGGGACATCGATCAGCCAGAACGCATCATCGAGAAAGCTCGCCCGCCTGACTTCATACGTCTGGCCAGCGCATGCGACGGTCACCTGGCCCGAAAGCAGCAGATAGACCTTTTCCAGTCTGGCGTCATCGGTGAACACCATGCCCTGGTTCAGTTTCAGGATGCCAAAATCCATCAGCATGTCTGAATGAACGCCGTCCAATGCCGTGATGCTGTTATAGCCCCATTGAAACCCCTCCGGGTGTCGAATTCTCATGTTCGTTCCTCCGTTCCTTCCATCTCTCTTCATGATAGCAATCTGGCGGTCAGTCCGGATACGTCACCCAGACTGCGCCCTGGTCAGCGGACTGGACGCAGGTTTCGACAAACCGGACGCCCTCCAGACCATCCAGGACGTTGGGATGCCAGATCTGCTCCCTGACTTTGGCCAGTGAGGCCCCCTGGTTGACCAGATCCATCGCCCGGCCGAACTGGCGATACAGGTTGGCCCAGGCTTCAAACAGGCCCTCGGCATGGCCGCCACCAATCCGGTCGCAATTGATCGTGTCCGGATTTTTATACAGGTAGTCCATGCCGCGCTCGAAGATCCGGACGGGCTCCCCCTGGACTTCAAAGCGCAGCTGGTTCGGGTGCTCATCCCACCATTCGAGACTCGCTTTCGATCCAATCACGCGGATTTTCTGCTGATGCATCGAGCCCGCATTCACCGCACTGGCCCAGAGGGTTCCAGCTGCGCCATTCTGGTAGCGGAGCAGGACAAAGGCATTGTCCTCGAGGGGGGCCCGGCTTTTGACAAAGCTCTGGCGGTCGCACATCAGGGATTCGATCTTGAGCTGCGGGACGATGGTCTCAGCAAGGAACAGGACATGCGTGCCGACATCGCCCAGGACATACGATGGACCGGATTGCTGCGGGGTCACCCGCCATTTGGTGCCCGGATCATTGGCTTCGACTTCTGCCGAGTGGAACCCATGGGCGAACTGCATGACGATCATGCGGATCTCGCCGAGATCACCGCGGGCGACCATTTCGCGGGCCTGGTGGATCATCGGGAAACCGCTGTAACCGTAAGTCACACCGACAATCCGGTTGCGTTCGAGCGCCAGGTCCGCCAGTTCCCGGGCTTCCTGGGTCGTAAAGCACAGTGGCTTCTCGCAAACCACATGCAAATTGTGTTCCAGAGCCGCTTTGCAGATGGCAAAGTGCGTGGCATTCGGTGTGGCGATGGACACCACTTCGATACCGTCCGGCCGGCTGGCTTCGGAGGCAAACATCGCCTGGTAATCCGGGTAGCAGCGGTCCTGGTCGAGGCCGATGGCCGTGCCAAAAGCCTGTCCCCGCTCCGGATCAATATCCAGCGCGGCTGCGACAAATTGGAACAGGCGGTCTCTGGTCGCCGCCTGGCGATGGATGGAGCCGATCTGGCTGCCCTGTCCGCCACCCACCATGCCCCAGCGGAGTGGACGTTCCAGGTGAAATGCTTCATTGATCATGGCTGATTCCTTTCCTGGCAGTATTGGATTCAGGTGTTGAACACATGGAAGTCCAGCAGCTTGCTGGTCATGGCCGCAACTTCCCTGACATCCATTTGCCAGTGCTTCTTGCTGACCAGTTCATAGGACCACCAGCCATCGTAACCCGTCGCCTTGACCGCATCGATCCAGTCTTTCAGAGGCACATCGCCCTCCCCTGCGTAAACACCGCGCAAAATGGTTTCATCACAGACGGTCCCGGGCGGATTCTTCTTGCCATCGCAAAAATGGATGTGATAGATCAGGTCTTTGTCCAGTCTCGCGACCTCGTCTGGTGTCGTTTCCGCACCATACCAGAGATGCCAGAAGTCAATCACCATGCCGAAATTCGAACGGTCCACTTCCTGGATCAGCTCCAGGCTCTGGTGCAGGGAATGAATCGGAGACCAGGCCACCGGCTCGAGCTGGAACTTGACCCCATAGCGCGCACCGATATCCGCAATCCGGCGGATGTTCTGGCCGGTCAATCGGCGGACCTCTTCCCACGGACGTCCGGCCAGAGCGCACAACGGCACCAGCTGGATGCAGTCACAACCGACCGACTGGGCAAACTGGGACAAAGTCTCTGTTTCAGCCAGCATGTGGGCGATCGATTCATCATCGGTCCGCTCCACATGGGCAACATCGTTGATGCTGATCATCTCAATCGTGTGATTGGACAGTGTCGTTCGGACCAGATCCGTCGAATTGCCGGATTCGAGATACTCCAGCACCTTGGTGCCGACCATTTCGACCGCTCCGAACCCAGCCTCGCTGGCAATCCGGATATCCGACAGCAAATTGCTTTTCCAAATGGTCTTGGTGTGAATGGCTTTGCGATTCATGCTGCACCTCCTGTGTGTGAATCCGGGCTCAGACGCCCAGATGGGTCTTGAGAAAGCGGCGGGCGATCTGGGCATACTCGAGCGGATCGGCTTTGGCGGGATCTTGTTCGGCTTCGACTACAATCCAGCCCTGGTAATCGCTCTGCTTCAGCAGATCGAAAATTGCGGGCCAGTCGACCAGGTCTCCATCCCCTGGCACCGTGAAAAGGCCTTCCTTGACGCCATGCAGGAAACTCCAGTCCTCTTTCTTGAAAGCTTCCAGCACCGGCTGGCGGACATCCTTGAAATGGATGTGTCGCGTCCGAGGCAAGTACTTGCGGAGGATCTCCACGGCGTTTTCGCCGGCCAGGGTGGAGTGACCCGTATCAAACAGCAGGTAGACCAGATCCGGGTCGGTCAGGGTCATCAGGCGGTCGATTTCGGCCATCGTTTCGATGCCGGTACCGACATGGGGATGGAAGCACAGGGACATGCCCTTGGCTTTGGCGCGCCGGCCCATTTCATTCAGGCCCTGGGCGAGGTTTTCCCACTGGGCGTCGGAGAGATAGGGTCTCTTGGAAAAAAGCGGGGTCTGCTCCTGGCCATGGATCGTCACACCACATTCTCCGACACCGACCACCCTGGCCCCCAGGCCATAGGTGAAATCCAGATGCTGGTCAAAGGCTGTGAAGGTCCGCTCATTCTCAAACGTCGTCAGGAAACTGCTGAACCACATGTTGCAGATGATCATGCCGCGCAGGTCGAGAGCCTTCTTGAGAACTGCGGCATCCTTGGGGTATTTGCAACCACCTTCGCTGCCGGTAAATCCCGCCAGGGCCATCTCGCTCAGGCACTGCTGGTAGGTCAGTTCACCGCCCAGCTCCGGCAGGTCATCATTGGTCCAGTTGATCGGGGCACAGCCAAATTGCACGTTCATATCTGTCTCCTCAATATTTTCGGATCGTCTTGACGATGGTTTCCAGTCGCTTGGCAGCTGCCTGGACGGATTCGGTTTCTGCAACAGATGCCGTGCCGACCCGCCAGAAGTTGGCGTAACCGTCGGTCATCGTGCCGGGTAAGACACTGATTTCGATCAGGGTGGACTGCTTTTCCTGGCGGCTCCAGGCGATTGCAGCCTTGAGCTCGTCAACAGTCCGGACGCGGCAGGACTTGGCTCCATAACCTTCGGCCACTTTGACAAAATCGATCGGCACATAGGATCCGGTCAGATCCCCCGTCGCATCCTCGCGGTAGCGGAATTCGGTGCCGAACGTATCGATCCCCTGCGAGCGCTGCAGATTGTGGATGCACTGGTGCCCGTTGTTGTTGAACAGGAGGATGTTCATTTTCTTTTTTTCCTGCAGGCTGGTGACCAGATTGGAGTGGCTCATCAGGAATCCGCCGTCACCGACAAAGACAAACACTTCCTTGTCCGGCTCCGCCATCTTGACACCCAGTGCACCCGCTGTTTCATAGCCCATGCAGGAGAAGCCGTATTCGAGATGGTAGGTGCCAGGCGCCTTCACCGTCCAGATACGCTCCAGATCAGACGGCAGGCTGCCGGAAGCCGCGATGATCACGTCGTCCTGGCCGAGCAGCTGGTTGAGCTCCATCAGGACGCGCGTCTGGGACAGGCCTTCCCTGGGACTGAGCTGGCTCAGACGATCCAGCTCCACTTGCCAGCGGCTTTGGGCCAGAGCGATTTCTTCGCTGTAGCCGGACTGGTATTGGCGCTCTGCCAAAGCTCGCTCCAGGGCCTGGACCCCTGCGCGGGCATCGGCCACCACAGAGCAGGAACCCATTTTCAGGGCATCCATCCGGCTGACATTGATCGACACGACCGGAATATCCGGATGTTTCACACCGCCTTTGGAATTGGTGACAAAATCATTCAGTTTGGTCCCGATGGCAATGATCAGGTCAGCGTCTTTCATCAGCTCATTAGCTGCCAACGTGCCGCAGATCCCGACACAGCCCGTGTAATACGGGTGATCACTCGAGAGTTCGCCTTTGCCAGCCTGGGTTTCGGCAACAGGGATTTTGAACTGGTCTGACAGTGCAGCGACCGCACGACCCGCATCACTGTACCGGACACCGCCGCCTGAGATGATGAACGGCTTCCTGGCTGCAGCAATCAGGTTGGCAGCCCGGTCAATCGACCTGGCGTAGGCCGGTTGGCGATCGATCTGCCAGACCCGTTTCCCAAGGAATTCTGCTGGATAATCATAGGCCTCAGCCTGGACATCCTGTGGCAGGCACAAGGTGACGGCACCGGTCAACTCCGGATCGGTCAGAACGCGCATCGCATGCAGGCAGGCCGTCATCAGCTGCTCAGGCCGGGAGATCCGGTCCCAGTAGCGACTGACTGGTTTGAAGGCATTGTTGGCCGATACGGTGTAGTCCATTTCATTCTCAACCTGCTGGAGGACCGGGTCGGGCTGTCGGTCAGCGAACGTATCCGCTGGCAGGAGCAGCAGAGGGATTTTGTTGACCGTTGCATTGCCGGCTGCCGTGACCAGGTTCAACGATCCCGGACCAACCGAAGCCGTACAGGCATAAATAGCCCGGCGGCGATTCTGCTTGGCATAAGCCATGCAGGCGTGGGCGATGTCCTGTTCATTTTTGCCTTGGACAAACCGGACTTGGTCTTTGTACTGGTGCAACGCCTGGCCCAGGCCGACGGCGTTGCCATGACCGAAGATGCCCATCACGCCATGGACGAATTTGCTTTCCTCGCCATCCATCTCGATGTACTGGTTGTCCAGAAACAGAACCAGTGCCTGGGCCATGGTCAATTTTTTGGTGGTGTTCATGCGTTCCTCCTCGACTGGGTACTCAATGCAATGGAAAATGGGCGGGTCGGGATCAGAGATGTCAGGACATGGGAAAAGAAAGCTCCGGCAGCCTGCCGGGGCTTGGATTTCGGATCTGCCGATCCTTTTCGTGGTGTGTATCAGCAAACGCGGGTTGCACTGGGGACACTTTCATCATACAACTGGAATATTTCGATTTCAACTTTCGGTTATTCCGTTTTTATTTCGATTGACGCCAAGATCGCCCAGAAGATACAATAAACACGGATATATCTGTCAAGTCGCATGAAAACCAGAAAGAAGTGTTCGAAATGAAACGTTGGGAAGAAATCAAGGAAATCCTCTTTCGTGAAGGCAAGGTCTTTGTGGCAGAGCTGAGCCAGCACTACCAGGTCAGCGAAGTGTCGATCCGCAAGGACCTGACCAAATTAGAGAATGAAGGATTTGCGATCAAGTTTTACGGTGGCGCTGCCCTGGCAGCCCCCGATACCAACAAGGCCACCGAATCAGCTGACTTTTATCAGGACCCGATCCGCCTGGCGCTGGCAAAGCGGGCGGTCCAGGAAATCAACGATGGTGACTGCATCTTCCTGGGCTCCGGACGGACGTGCTGCATTCTGGCTCGATTGCTGGATGGCAAGAAAAATCTCACCGTCGTGACTAATAACATTACGGCCATGCAGGACCTGATCGGTCGAGTCGCCAAAGTCTACCTGATCGGCGGAGAAGTCACTACAACAGACCACAGGACACTTTTTTCCAGCTGGGATCTGCCCCAGACTTTTACCGAGAGCATATTTGTCAACAAGGCCTTCACCAGCATCTCCGGCCTCGACCTCAAGGCCGGCCTGACGGTCAATTCGATCATCAGCACCTATGTCTTCCGCCATATTCCCACGATGTCGCATCATTGGTATGTCATGATGGACCTGTCCAAATTCGACAAAATTGCCATCTATCCGGTCGCTGAGCCCAAATCCGTGCAGACGATCATCGCCAATGCCTTCCCGGAAAAGTACCAGGCTTATTTCCGGGAGAATGGCATCGAGATGGTCCTCACCAGTTAAAAAATCAGATCATTTTCCAACCCATCCCTTTCGTGGACAGCGTATAATGGTTCGTATCACTTGAGAATGAGACGATATGGATCAAGGGTCCGCTGGTGAGTGCGGAATCGTTGTTTTGAAAGGGATGGTTTTACGATGGGTGGTTTTTTTGGCGTTGTCTCCAGGGAAGACTGTGTCCTGGATGTCTATTTTGGCACTGATTATCATTCACATCTCGGCACCAGTCGCGGCGGCCTGGCCTTCTGGAGTGGCAGCGGCTTCAAACGCTCGATCCACAACATTGAAAACATCCAGTTCCGGGCCAAATTCGATGCGGAAATCCCGAAAATCAAAGGCAACATGGGCATCGGCTGCATCAGTGACACGGACCCGCAACCGCTGACGGTCCGATCGCACCTCGGCCATTACGCCATCAGTACGGTGGGCCGCATCAACAATCTCAGTGAGCTGACCGAGCGCGCCTTCACCCGGCAGAATGTCCATTTTCTCGAGACCAACCAGGGCAATATCAATCCGACCGAACTTGTTTCCGTCATGATCGACCAGGAACAGTCCTTCAAAGATGGCTTGCTGAAAGCCCAGGACCTGATCGAAGGCTCGTGCTCCATCCTATTGCTGACACCGGATGGCATTTATGCCGCCCGTGACAAATGGGGCCGGACTCCTCTCGTCGTGGGAAAAAAAGATGGCGCCTACTGTGTTGCCTTTGAATCGTGCACCTTCGCCAATCTCGGCTATGTGTTTGATTATGAATTAGGCCCAGGCGAGATCGTCCTGATCACAGAAGACGGCGTCCAGAAAGTAGCGCCCCCACGGGCCCAGATGAAAATCTGTGCGTTCCTCTGGGTCTATTATGGCTACCCGTCTTCGACTTATTCCGGGATGAATGTTGAAGTCATGCGATATCGCAATGGCGCAGCCCTGGCTCGCAACGATGGGATAGAAGTCGACATGGTGGCTGGTATTCCAGACTCCGGGGTTGGTCATGCCATCGGCTACTCCAACGAATCCCGCATCCCATTTGGCCGCCCCTTCATCAAATATACCCCGACCTGGTCACGCAGTTTCATGCCACAGGATCAGAAAATCCGCAATCTTGTGGCCAGGATGAAACTGATGCCCATTCCAGAGCTGGTGGCCAAAAAACGTCTGTTGTTTTGCGATGATTCAATCGTCCGCGGCACCCAGATGCGGGAAACAGTCGATCTGCTGTACCAGTGCAACGCCAGCGAAGTCCATGTCCGCTCCGCTTGTCCGCCGATTGTCTATGGTTGCAAGTACCTGAACTTTTCCGCCTCCCGCTCCCACATGGACCTGGCCACCCGCCAGTCGATCCTCGAGCTCGAAGGCCATGAGCCGGAATCGCTCCAGGCCTATTGCGACCCAACGACACCACAGTATCAGGCCATGGTCGAACACATCGGCAAGAAACTCAATTTTTCGTCCTTGAAATACCAGACGATCCACGACATGGTCGAAGCCATCGGCATCGGCAAGGAAAATATCTGCACCTATTGCTGGAACGGCAAGGAATAAACCAATCACCGGTTTGCCCCGATCCGTCCCACGAGTCGGAACCTTTTAGTCCAGGCTTTCCCGCAATTTGCCACTGCGGCTGGGATGCCGCATTTTTCGCAGCGCCTTGGCTTCAATCTGGCGGATCCGCTCGCGGGTGACCTTAAACTCGCGACCAATCTCTTCCAGGGTGCGGCTTCGCCCATCATCGATACCGAACCGCAGGCGCAAGACCCTGTTTTCCCTTGGGGTCAAGGTGTCCAGGACCCTGCTGATCTGTTCCTTCAGGAACGAATGGGTCGCCAAGTCCATCGGAGACAGGGACTCATCGTCCGGGATGAAATCTTTCAGCTGACTCTCACCTTCGGTACCAATCGGCTTGTCCAGCGAAACCGGTTCGTGGGAGATGTGCTGGATCTGCCTGATTTTCTCGACGCTCAGGCCGAGTTCATCCGCCAGTTCCACATCTTCTGGTTCGCGGCCGTAAATCTGGGTCAGGCGCCGGTGCGTCCGCGTGACCTTGTTGATCGATTCGACCATGTGGACCGGCACGCGGATCGTCCTGCTCTGGTCAGCGATGGCCCGTGAAACAGCCTGGCGGATCCACCAGGTCGCATAGGTGCTGAATTTAAAACCCTTGTCAGGATCGAATTTGTCGACGGCCCGCATCAGTCCGATATTTCCTTCCTGGATCAAATCCAGAAAAGAAATCCCATGATTGACATAGTGTTTGGCTATGCTGACAACCAGACGCAGATTGGCTTCGCATAGCTGTGCCTTGGCATCAGGATCGCCTTGCTGGGCCCGGATCGCCAAGTCCTTCTCTGCCTGGCCTGTCAGCAATGAGATCCGGCCAATTTCTTTCAAATACGCTTTGACTGGATCATCAGCCAACAGGTTAGCGCTGCTGTCCGCTGCTTTTACATGACTTTCTTCCTGCAAGGGAAGCGTGGTTTCAGGATCCAGATTTTCCGTGTCCTCTATGGCCCTCTGTGTAGACATGGTTTACCTCCCTGCCTTATCCAGAATCTGTTGGGCACCGGGCGGGGTGACCAAAGCATTCTGTATCATGCTGCGAATGAAAATGGACCCAGCTGTCAGCCAGGTCCATTTTGTTTGCTGCATAAGGTTTACCCAGAAAATCCCAGTCTTAATGACCCGGGAAATTCCTATTACCAGCGGTCGTTGTAGCTGTTGTTGTTGCGCTGCTGTTTGCGGGCGCGACGGCAATCCGGGCAACGGGTGGGCTCATTGGTGAAGCCCTTTTCCTGGTAGAAAGCTTGTTCACCTTCGGTGAAGACGAATCCGGCTCCGCAATCTTTACAAACGAGGTTCTTTTCTGGCATATGTGATGCCTCCT
>DIGA01000073.1:0-265 GCA_002419365.1 Mageeibacillus sp. UBA5734
CACAGATGCTGGCAAGTGGATCCGGTACTCAACAGTGAAAATGAGCCCAGGAAACATTGAAAATGGCTGAGACTGTAAGCCTTAGATGCTTTCATCAATTCTAGCTTCAAAAATGGTGCCTGGCACGGCTTTAGAAGCTGTGCCAGGCATTCATATGAGAATATATGCTTTGATAAGACTGGAAAACACTGAGGCTGTAGTCTTGTAAGGTTTTCAAGGATTACATTACAGATTTATCGCCCTGGCACAGATGCCGGCAAGTGGA
>DIGA01000073.1:309-1588 GCA_002419365.1 Mageeibacillus sp. UBA5734
GATGCCGGCAAGTGGATCCGGTATGACCGCGAACCCGGTATGACCGCGAACCCGGCACGGCCACTTCCAACTTTCAGACGAAAAAAGAGCCGTCGCATCATTCAAACTCTATGCGACAGGTCCTTTTTCCTGGCCAACGGACCTTGATTCCATCAGCTGCCTGCGGATCTAGTGGTTTAAAGGGCTGCAGGCGCCCAGCTCATACCAAATCAAGACTCCCAGAATGGCTGGATCCAAGTTGAGAGATTTTTGAAAACAGGATACAACCTGGCATAAGTTGCCTGTTTGGCCAGGTCCGGTGCGAAGCTGACTTGAGACTGGGGTTTGAGCCAGTCGTAGTCGCGGGTGTAGCCGAGGGCGTGGGCCATCATGTTGGCCAGGCCGAGCAGGCCTAGCTCGGCATAGTCCGGCCGGACGATGGTTTTGCCCAGGCAATCCGAGACCATCTGGCAGAGGGCGCTGCTGCGCGCTGCTCCACCACCGACTGAGATCAGGGACTCGATGGGGGGCAGGCTTTCATAGCAGTCCAGCATGGAAAAGACGATCCCTTCGTAGGCGGCACGGGCCAGGTGCCCGCGGGTATGATGGGTTGTGATGCCAAAATAGCCACCACTGGCATAGGGGTTGTTGAAGGGTGCCCGCTCCCCGAACAGGTAGGGATGGAAGAAGAGGCGTTCACTGCCAACCGGGATCGCATTCAACCAGGCCTCGATCTGTTCATAAGGCTCGTTGCCCAGGATTTCCTGGCGCACCCAGTCCAGGGCTGAGGTACCGCTGGAGGTGGCCATGAAGCGCAGGACATTACCTTCGGACACATGGGACAAAGCGCCGCCGCTGAGGAAGGGCTCGTTGATGGCTTTTTCGGCGATGACGGTTTCGTTGCAGATTGTGGTGCCGAGGATCGAGCAGGCGTCACCGGGTTTGACGACCCCGAGGCCAAGGGCGACTGCAGCGACATCGATGGAGCCGGCGATGACGGGGATCCCGGGCGGCAGTCCGGTTTGACTGGATGCCTGTGCAGTCGTATGGCCGATGATCGAGCATGACGGCAGGGGTTCGGGGAATTTCCCGCGTTCGTGTTCCAGGTTGAGCGCGGCAATCAGCTCGTCGACAAAGACCCGCTTGCGAACGTCCATCAGGGCAATCGAAACATCAGAAAAGTCCGAGACCAGCTCCCCGGTCAGCTTGAAATTGAGCCAGTCTTTGCAATGGACAATCTTGTGGGTCTGGGCGACCCGGTCTGGCTGGCTGGCCTTTTGCCACATCAGGATCATGGGCA
>DIGA01000073.1:1612-11682 GCA_002419365.1 Mageeibacillus sp. UBA5734
GTATCATTGGCGCGGATGACCAGGGATTTGGCCCGGGTGTCGTTCCAGAGAATGGCTGGACCAGCCGGTTCGCCGTCCGCTGTCACCGGCCAATAGCCGTCCCCCTGGCCAGCAACACCGATCGCCAGGACAGCTGAGATTTTATCAGGATGCCGGTCTGCAAGATCGCGCAGGACAAAACTGACTTTGTCCCAGAGTCCGGCCATGTCGATTTCCGACCAGCCGGCCTTGTGGTGGCGGACATCGACATCGCAACTGGACAGAGCAACCAATGCGCCGTCGAGGCCGATCAGACCCGCCTTGATCCGGGTGGTACCGGCATCAATGCCGAGAAAATAGCCATCCCTGGCTGTGTTAATCATGATGATTTCCTCGCATTCATGGAGATTCAGGGAAATGGGCACGCAAAAACTGTGATGCCTGTTGCAGATTGGAAAGCCAATTGTTCTCGCCAAGGTACCAGAACTCCGAGGTGAAGCGGCGCACGCCCAGTGCAAGGGCGGCCTGGATGATCCGGGTGAAGTTGACATGGCCTGTGCCATAGGGGATTTCACGGAATTTGCCTGGTACGGTTTCTTTCAAATGCAGGGCGGCCAAGTGGCCACGACCGGATGCCAGGTCAGAGAGGGCGTCATGGCCCTCGGATAGCGCTGCATTGGTCAGGTTGCCGGAATCAGGATAGACCTGCAGATAGGGCGACTGGATCCGGTCGACGTAGGCCATCGCTTTGCCGACCGTGTTCATGAAGGCTGTTTCCATGGTTTCGAAAGCCAGGATGACACCCGCCTGGCTGGCCAGGTTGACGCTTTGATGCAGGTTCTCGGCAAACCACTGCCGCGTGGAATCGTTCGATGGATCATAGTAGGTATCGTATCCGGCCAGCTGGATGATCCGGATTCCCAGGTCCACCGACAGGTCGATCGCCTGGCGCATGATCCGAAGACTGCGCTGGCGTGTGCTGGCATCGGGACTGCCCAGCGGATAGGCTCGATGGCCGGAGAGGCACATCGTTTCCAGACGGATGCCAGTCTGCTCCATGTCGCGGCAGAGACGATCCCGTTCCGGCAAAGACCAGTCTAGCCGACTCAGGCGCTGGTCTGTCTCATCGATGCTGAGTTCGATGAAATCAAATTGCGCCAGGCGGGCAGCTTCCATCATTTCGACAAACGACAATTGGGACGGCATGGCCTTTTCATAGAGTCCGAGGCGGTACCAGGGAATGACTTGCATGTGATCAGGTGTCCTTCCTTGCATCATTTCAGGCGAGCCTGTTCCAGGCAGGATTCAGCGCGTTGCGGAAGGTGCAGTAGGTTTCATACTTTTCCTGGTAGACCGCTGCACGGGCTGGATCAGGCAGGATTGTATCTGCCAGGTGGACCATGGACTGGGCGGCCTGGCTGTAATCTTTAAAATGACCGGTGGCGACTGCGGCAGCCATGGCAGCCCCGAGGGCGCCCAGTTCCTCGGTGGCAATGATTTCGATCGGCACTTGCAGGACGTCGGCGAACATCTGGACCCAGACGCGGGAGCGCACAGCACCGCCGGCCATACGGATGGCCTGTGGCGGCCTGCGGGCGGCCAGAAGCTTATCGATGTGGCTGCGGTGGGAGAAGGCCACGCCTTCATAGACGGCGCGCAGGACATGGGCGTTCTGGTGATAATTGGTCAGGCCGATCAGGGCGCCTTGGGCCAGGGGATGGTCATTCGAGCCATAGAGGAAAGGCAGGAAGACGGTGTCTGATGACGCCGGATCGACGGAATCAACCAGCTGGTCGACATAGTCGTACAGGCGGACGCCTTCGGGCATGGTGGCAAATTTCCCGTGATGCAGCATGCGGTCGACGAACCATTCCAGATTGCCCGCCGAGGTGGCACTGCATTCTTCGATCAGGTAATAACCGGGGATGGCGTAGAGGGAATTCATCGCAATCGGCCCGTAGAGAACGGGCTGGCGGGCGATGTATTCATTGATGCTCCACGTCCCGGCGATGGTGCAGAGTCGCTCGGGGTCGGTGATGTCCATGGCGATGGCGCAGGCGTCGATGTCGAACATGCCGCCTGCCACGGGTGTACCCGCGCGAAGACCGGTCAGCTGGGCGGCCTCTTCGCTGACCTGGCCGCAGGGGTCGCTCGACCAGCGCAGGGGCGGCAGAGCCTCATGCACTTCAGGGATGCCAAGTGTTTCGAGAATCGATTGGTCATAGTCCTGGACCTGGATGTTCATCAGGCTGGTGCCGGACATGTCACTCATTTCAGCATAGGCCTCGCCGGTGAGTCGGAAACGCAGGTAATCCTTGATCGAGAAAATCCACTGGATCCGCTCGTAGTGTTCTGGTTCGTGGTCTTTGCGCCAGCGCAGGAGAGCTGCCTGCTGGCAGGCGATCAATTTCTGGCAGGTCTTGGGATAGATTGCGGCCGCTGTGCCGTCGCTGGCCCAGCGTTCAGCATATTGCCAGGCCCGGTTGTCGGTGGAGACAATGCCGGGACCGGCAGGGCGGCCATCCTTGCCCCAGGCGTACAAGCCTTTACCATGGCCGGCCAGGGCGACACCTGAAATTTGATCCGGGCTGACCCCTGACTTTTCCAGGACTTCCCGGATCACGGCGACATTATCCTGCCACAAGTCTTCCATGTCGCGTTCTGTAAAGCCCGGTTGGGGTGTATGGACAGATGATTTTCTGGAAGCGACAGCTATTTGCTGGCCGTCCAGCGCGAAGAGTGCGGCTTTGGATACCGTGCCGCCATTGTCAATTCCCATAACATAGTGTGTCATCTCAATTCCTCCGCAATCTGTGTCGATCAACCTGATGGTGCAGTCACTACCAAGATTATTGTGCGAATTGCCAGTGTTTTCCATACGAAAGCATTTGGTTTTTATGAAAATATTTTGATGCAACATTGAAAGATCCTTGATTGTCAAAAGAAAAGTTGACGGTTACGCTTGGTTCAAGCAACGAATCAAGGAGAATTCCCATGAATGAATCTGATAAAAGCATCGCAAATACATCGAGGACATTGCGCCAGACTGCCCTGTTGCTCTTGGGTTGTTTTTTCGCAGCCTCGCTTCCCTGGGCTTTCATTCTAACCATCCCGGGGGCAGCGGGTTTTTACCTCCTGCAGCCCATACCCCTGATGTTCATCACCTACCCAGCCATTTACACCGTGGCCGGATACCTGGCCAAGACGTGGGCCATCCGTCCTGTTGTGGCTTTGTTGCTGCTTTTTCTGGCTTTTGCACTCGTTGTCAGCCAGACGATCGCCTGGGCAGCGGTCTCCTATTTTGGCTTCTACCTGGTCTTTTTCCTGATTGGCTCAGGTGTCAAGGGCCTGCTGGCTACACGCAAGAGTAAACAATCACGGCCAGAATGATCCTGGGGACTTGCTGAACAGCTTCATGGCCATCCGGGACTGGTTTCCCAGGGTGGCCATTGTCATTTTGACGAATGAGGCGGACCGAACAATCAATTATCAATGCAACATGCATAAGAAATATTTTTCAAAAAATCAAAATATATTTGCAAAAAGGCTTTATAATTCCAAAGGCGTGGTAAAAGATTTTTCGGAAAACCGAAACAGGATCGATGTTGGACTTGTGCAAACTGTTCTATGATGGCGTCATGAAAGTTTGCTTGTTGTGCAGAACCGACAAACACCGGTTAGAGGTTTGAGCAAAAAGCGAACCAAACTAATCAGGAGGAATAGAAATGAAGAGACACTGGCAAAAGATCATTACTCTGACTCTGGCAATTGCCATGATCCTGTCCCTGGCCGCTTGTGGTGGCAGCACCGCAACGACAGCAGCTCCAGCCGCAACAACGACGGCAGCAGCTGCCGGTGGCGGTGAGACCAGCGCAGCAGCCGCCGGTTTTGACTGGAAACAGCAAGACGGCAGCAAACTTCGCGTCATGTTCAACCAGCACCCCTACGCCGAAGCCATCATCCAGAAAATTCCTGATTTCACCGCTCTGACGGGCATCGAAGTTGAATACTCGCTGACTCCGGAAGAAAACTACTTTGACAAAGTCACCACCGCCCTCAACAGCAAATCGGGCGATCCGGATATCTTCATGACCGGTGCTTACCAGGTCTGGGAATATGCCCCGGCCGGTTATGTCGAAGATCTCTCCACCTACATCAATGACGCTGGCAAAACCTCCCCGGACTATGACTTTGCCGATTTCTATCCGGGCATCGTCGGTTCCCTGCAGTGGGATCTCGTCGCTGGACACAAGACTGGTTCTGGTCCGCAGTGGGCTCTGCCGCTCGGCTTTGAAATGTACTCTCTCGCATACAACAAAACGGTCTTTGCTGACCTGGGCCTGACCCCGCCCAAGACCATGGAAGAACTCAAAGCCCTCCTGCCTAAACTGAAAGAATTCAATGGCCCTGGCTCTTACGCCCTGGCCATCCGCGGCAGCCGCAACTGGGCTACCATCCATCCCGGCTACATGACCACTTATGCTTCCTATGGTGCCCAGGACTTCGTTGTCGAAGGCAATAAGCTCGTCTCGAAAGTCAATTCTCCTGAAGCCGTCGCCATGACCGATGAATGGGTCCAGATGATCAAAGACGGTGGTGCACCGTCCTGGTCGAGCTACACCTGGTACCAGGCTGGTGCCGACCTCGGTGCTGGCAAGGCCGCCATGCTCTATGACGCTGACTGCAATGGCTACTTCCAGAATGTTGAAGGCGCTTCCCAGGAAGCTGGCAATATCGCCTGGATTCCTGCTCCGCTGCCGGAAGGCAAATCTGACATCTACTCCAACATGTGGACCTGGGCCATCGCCATGAACTCCAGCTCCAAGAACAAAGATGCAGCCTGGCTGTTCATGCAGTACTTCACCAGCAAGGAATACACCCAGTGGGCTTCCGTCAATGCCAAAGTGGTTGATCCGGCCCGCAAGTCCGTCTTTGAATCCGCAGACTTCCAGGCTGTTCTGGACAAGGCTGAAGGCTTCGCCGCCACCTTTGACGCCCAGATCGCCAACACCGGCATCCAGTTCACACCTCAGCCGCACTTCTTTGAAACCACAACCGAATGGGCTGCTACGCTCCAGGACATCGTTGGTGGCAAGTACAAATCCACCCAGGAAGCCATGGATGCTCTGAAGAAAAAGATGGACGATATCGTCAGCGACGTCGAAGTCGGCTAAACAACCTTCAAGGCAGCTATCCACTCTTCTTCATTGAGGGGACAGGGGCTTCCATCCCTGTCCCCTCTTCTAACAACAGGGGGTACCAATACCGTGGCCAAAACAAAACCAGTCGTAGCGGAGGTCACCCAGGAAAACAGCTTGTACAACAAGAAACCCTGGCTGACCCGCGCCCGTCCCTACCTGATCATCGCGCCATCGCTCTTGATCACCATCGGCATTCTCGTGCCATTTGTCTCCGCCATTTTCTATTCGCTGACCAACTACTCATTCCGTTCGCCTAATTGGAAATTCATCGGTCTGGACAATTGGTTCAATGCCCTGACTTCGCCGGAATACTGGCATGCGATCTGGGTCACCATCCAATATGCGGCAGCAACCACAATCTCCGAAATGCTGCTAGGGCTCGGTATCGCCATCCTGCTGTCTCGTGAAACCCGCTTTACCAAGATTCTGCGTGTGGTCCTGATTTTCCCTCTGATGATTGCTCCAGTCATCGCGACGCTGATCTGGCAGCTGATGACCAACAACTCCGTCGGCATCATCGAGAAATTCCTCAACTTGTTCAATATTTACAACTTCACCTGGTCCTCATCGCCGAAAACAGCCCTGTTCACAGCCGCTCTGATTGACTTCTGGGTCTATGCTCCATTTGTCATCGTCCTGATCCTGGCTGGCATACAGTCCCTGCCCAAATCGCCGTTCGAAGCCTCGCGCATTGACGGTGGCTCGGCCTGGTTCACCTTCAAGAATTTGACATTGCCCATGCTCAAGCCGTTCCTCTACATCGCCCTGATTTTCCGCCTGATGGCGGCGATGCAGGAATTCGCGATCATTTTCGCCCTGACCAAAGGTGGACCTGGCGATACGTTGATGAATTTATCTGTCACGGCCTACAACACCGGCTTCGCCTTCATGAAATTTGGCAAGTCGCTGCCCTACATCCTGACCCTCTGGCTGATCATCAACATCATCAGCAAACGGCTGGTTGCAAACTGGCAGAAGGTCATGAAACAAGCCAGTGGCAACAGCTAGGGGGAATGAAGCATGTTTTCAGAAAACCAGTCCTTACTCTCACGCCTGATCCAGAACCTGCTCCTGATCATCTACTCGATTTTTGCCCTGTTTCCGCTGTTCTGGATGGCTCTGATCACGTTTAAAAGCGACCTGCAGATGTTCAACACGACGTTTTTCTTCACCCCGACGCTGGAGAACTACAAGGCCGTCCTGATCGGAACCGATTACATCAAGACCTTTATCGACAACGTGATTGTCAGCGGCGGCGCCGTCCTGGTCTCGGTCCTCGCCGGTGTCCCGGCCGCTTACGCACTGGCCCGCTTCAACTTCAAATACAAGGAAGACCTGGCCTTCACGATCTTGTCGTTCAAATTTGCCCCTGAAATCCTGGTCATCCTGCCTCTGTTCATGATCTACCAGAAATTGCACCTGTATGACACCTACCTCGGCCTGATCTGGGTCTACCAGCTGATCACCATGCCCCTCCTGATCTGGGTGGTCCGTGGCTATTTCGAAGACATTTCAGTCGAAGTCGAACAGGCTGCCGAACTTGACGGTTACCCCTGGTATTCCGTCTTCTGGAAAATCCTGCTTCCCCTGATCAAGCCCGGCCTGGTCGCCTCAGCTCTCCTGGCTTTCATCTTCGCCTGGAACAGCTTCACCTTCTCACTGCAGTTGTCTGGTTTCAATATCCAGACCGTCACCGTGGCTTCACTGCGCTACATCGCCTCTGACACCGTCCATTACGGCCAGATGGCAGTTGCTGCGACGATTGCCGCCCTGCCGGAAGTCATCCTGGCTCTTTTGATCCAGAAACACCTCGTCCGTGGCCTGAGCTTCGGCGCAGTCAAAGGTTAAGGAGTGTCACCATGGCAAACATCGAACTCGTCAATGTCACGAAAAGCTTTGGCAAGAAAAAAGCTTTGAATGATATCTCCATCCAAGTCCATGACAAAGAATTCTTCGTTCTCTTCGGGCCTGCAGGAGCGGGCAAGACGACCATCCTCAAGACCATCGCCGGTATCGAATTGCCGGAAAAAGGCTTGGTCAAATTTGATGGTGAAATCGTCAACCTGGTCGAACCGGCCCAGCGCAATGTCTCGATGGTCTTTGAAAACTATGCCCTCTATCCTCATATCACGGCCTACGACAACATCGCCTCGCCGATGCGCAGCCCTTTGTACAGAAAAGACGAAGATTACATCAAGGACCGGGTCATGAAAGTGGCCGCCCTGATGAAGATCGACCACCTGATGGACCGTCTGCCGGCCCGCATGAGCAATGGCCAGCGCCAGCGTGTCGCTCTCGGCCGCTGCCTGGTCCGCGAGCCGAAGGTCTTCCTGATGGACGAACCTCTGGCCCATCTCGATGCCAAGCTGCGCCATTTCATGCGCGCCGAGCTCAAGGAAATGCAGGCCAATTTCAACACGACAACGATCTACGTCACGCATGACTACATGGAAGCTCTGAGCCTGGGCGACCGGATCGCGGTCATCAACAATGGCCAGATCGAACAGCTCGGCACCGGTGACGAAATGTACTACACCCCGGTCAATGAATTCGTTGCCCGCCTGTTCGGTGAACCGGAAATCAACATCATCGACGCTGAGTTCGTTCTCGACGGTGGCAACAAAGGCGTACGGATCTTGAACCAGATCAAGTCCTTTGCCATTCCGGAAGACGTCTATGATGCACTCGCCGCAACCGGAAAGACCCAGTTCCACATTGGCCTGCGGGCGATCGACCTCAGCTACAGCTTTGAACGTCAAACGGAACATGATATCCATGGCCAGGTCTATTCAATCGAACCGATCGGTAACAAGGCTGTTCTCAATGTCGATGTCAACGACACCATCCTGCGGACCGTTTCACCGCCCGATCTCAGTGCTGAAATGGACTCTGACATTTTCGTCTCGGTCAATATGAAAAACGCCATGTTCTTCGATGCCGAGAGTCACGAACTGGTTGTGCGCCACAACCAGGCACAGTATACGAAGGCGGTGAACTAAATGGCCAAGCTGATTTTGAAAAATGTCTTCAAGCGGTACGATGACCGCAAAAAAAAGAAGGGTGGCAAGCTGGCTGACTTCGCAGTCAACGATCTGACGATCACCTGCTCCGATGGCGAGTTCGTTGGTATTCTCGGGCCATCGGGCTGCGGCAAAACCACGACTTTGCGCATGGTCGCCGGACTCGAGGAAATCACTGCTGGCGAAATCTACATTGATGACACCCTGATTAACCACTTGCATCCCAAGGACCGCGGCATTGGCCTGGCGTTCGAAGACTATGCCCTCTATCCGCCGCTGACCGTCTACGACAACATCGCCTTCAACCTGCGCGCCAAGAAAATGAGCGAAGCGGACATCAAGAAAGAGGTCATGCGGATCGCGCCGCTGATGAAAGTCGAAGAACTCCTGGACATGAAACCTGCCGCCCTGAGTGGTGGCCAGAAACAACGCGTCAACATCACCCGTGCCCTGGTCCGCCGGCCCAAGCTGCTCTTGCTGGACGAACCGCTGTCGCACCTGGACGGCAAAATGCGCCAGATCCTGCGCACTGAGCTCAAACGCCTGCACAAGGAAGTCGGTTGCACGACGATCATCGTGACCCATGACCAGCTCGAAGCCATGTCCCTGTCGGACAAGATCTGCATCATGAAAGATGGCCTCCTGCAGCAGTTCGGCACACCGTACGAAGTCTACGATGACCCGGTCAACGTCTTCGTCGCCGGCTTCATCGGTGAACCGCCGATGAACCTGAACAAAGTCACGATCACCGAAGAAGACAACATTCTGTATTTCTCATTCCCGGAAAGCTCGGTCAAGATTGCCGTGCCGCCGAAATACACGAAAGTCCTCAAGACCGGCATGCATGTGACACTTGGGATCCGGCCCAATGACCTGCTGATCACAGAAGATGGTTCCCCGGTCAAAATTGCCGTTTTCGAGAACCTTGGCGATGAAAAGCGCATCGGTATCCGCATCGGCGAAGAGTACCTGACCCTGATCACCTCGGATGAAACATTGTACAAGCAAGGGGATGTGATAAGGCTCCAGGTCCGTGAAGACAAGACCCACATTTTTGACATCGAGACAGGTAACAAGATCCGCGCCTGATTCCCTGGATGTGCCAGCCCCGTTCATGTAAACCCAACCTTACGCATCACTATTTACAGGAGGACCCCACCATGTCGATTCCAAAAACCATGAAAGCCCTTGTTGCATACAGCCAGACCGAATACAAGCTGGAAACCGCATACCCGGTGCCGGAGCTCGGTGAAGGCGATGTCCTGATCAAAGTCGAAGCCTGCGGCATTTGCGCAGGCGACGCCAAAGCCCACCATGGTGCGGCCATGTTCTGGGGCGACGAAGTCCAGCCGTCCTGGGTCCGCACCCCCTTCATCCCGGGCCATGAATTTTTCGGTGAAGTCGTCGCCATCGGACCCAATTTCAAGGGCGACATCGCGATCGGTGACCGTGTCGTCTCTGACCAGATCGTCCCTTGCTGGGAGTGCAAATTCTGCAAAGACGGCCACTACTGGATGTGCCAGAAACATGACATCTATGGCTTCCAGAAGGAAGTCAATGGTGGCATGGCTGAGTATATGAAGCTGCCCAAGGGCGCCCTGATCTACAAAGTCGACAAGTCCCTGCCGGTCGAAAAGGCAGCCCTGATTGAACCCTATGCCTGCTCCAAGCATGCCGTCGATCGCGGCAGCGTCAGCAATGAAGATGTCGTGGTCGTCTCCGGCGCCGGCACCCTCGGGCTGGGCATGATCACCTACCTGCGCATGAAAAATCCGAAAAAGCTCGTGGTCATGGACATGAAGGACGACCGCCTCGAACTGGCGAAAAAATTCGGCGCCGACGTGGTGATCAACCCTGGCAAGACCGATGC
>DIGA01000073.1:11720-30860 GCA_002419365.1 Mageeibacillus sp. UBA5734
GGCCATCCCTCCAGCGTCATCCAGGGCCTGTCTGCCATCCGCAAGCTCGGCCGCTTTGTTGAATTCTCGGTCTTCGGTGCGCCGACGACCGTCGACTGGAGCATCATCGGCGACCGCAAAGAACTCGACCTGCTCGGTGCCCACCTCAGCCCCTACTGCTTCCAGCCTGTCATCGACTGGATCACCGAAGGCAAGCTCGCCACCGAAGGCGTCGTCACCCACAAATTCTCCCTCGACGACTGGGAAAAAGCCTTTGACATGGCTGGCCGTGGCGACGGATCCCTTAAAGTCGTCCTCGTCCCCTGAGCCTCCAGCCGTCAAAACACATCAACCAACTACGGCTGAAAGCCGCAATAAAGTAACACACTGATCCCAGGGTACCCCCTGTTGATTAGACACCCGACATCCCCTGCCGACCGGTGCGGCGGGGGAGGTCTGGGTTGGTCTGCCGAAAAAGGGACGGCGTCCCAATTTCGGCAAAAGAAAGGAATCTGTATGAAAATTGCGATTGGCTGTGATGAGGCGGCCTTTGCCTTGAAAGAGGCTTTAAAGAAATTTCTGGTCAGCAAGGGTCATGAGGTGGATGACTACGGGGTCTACGATGAGACGCCGGTCTTGTACCCGGACATTGCGGTCAAGGTCTGCGAGTCGATCACGAGTGGCAAGAATGAGCGCGGTGTCCTGGTCTGTGGCACAGGTATCGGCATGGCGATCACGGCCAACAAGGTGCCGGGCATCCGGGCCGCTGTCGGCCACGACCTGTTCTCGGTCCAGCGTTCACGCCGCAGCAACGACTGCCAGGTCCTGACCTTCGGCTCGCGCGTGATTGGTGAAAAGCTGGCGGTCGAGCTGCTCGATGTCTGGCTCGGCTGCGAATTTGAAGGCGGTGGCTCGGCGGAGAAGGTCGACAAGATCAACGAATACGAACACCGGTTCTACGGCAGCTGCGGTTGAAGCGTGGACCAGGGAACAGACGCTTGCCAGCAGATAACCCGACTTACATGAATCAAACGAGGTGACTCTTATGCAGAGAATTTACAACAATCCCGACATGGTTGTCGAAGATATGCTCAAGGGCTTTTTGAAAGCTCATAGCGACATCGTCGCCCCGACCAATAATCCGCGCACGGTCAAATACAAGCATGCTCCTGTCCCGGGCAAAGTCGGTGTTGTGACCGGCGGTGGCTCCGGCCACAAGCCTGCCTTCATCGGCTACGTCGGCCGCAACATGGTCGACGCTGTGGCCGTGGGCGAAGTCTTCTCCTCGCCAACCGCGAAGGCCTTCTACGATGCCTGTGTCGCCGCCGATTCCGGCAAGGGTGTGGCCTGCCTGTATGGCAACTATGCCGGTGACAACATGAACGTCAAAATGTGTGTCGAGCTGGCCGCCGACGATGGCATCACGGTCAAGACGGTCGTCGCCAACGACGACGTCGCCTCCGCCCCGAAAACCGAACGCCATCGCCGCCGCGGTGTGGCCGGTGAAGTGATCATGTGGAAGGTCGGCGGCGCCAAGGCCGCCCGCGGTGGTTCACTCGACGAAGTCATCGCGGCCGCCCAGAAGGCGATCGACAACACCCGGAGCGTCGGCATCGGCCTGACCCCCTGTACGATCGCCGCCGTCGGCCACCCGAACTTCAAAATTGAAGAAGGCACCATGGAACTCGGCATCGGCCACCACGGCGAACCCGGCATCCAGGTCACCGAACTGAAATCGGCCGATGAAATGGCCCAGATGATGCTCGACATCATCCTGCCGGACTACCCGTTTGTCGCCGGCGACGAAGTGACGGTGCTGGTTTCCGGTCTTGGCGCCACACCGGTGATGGAGCTGTACATCCTCTACAACAAGATCGAGGAGATCTTGACTGAAAAGGGCATCAAGGTGCATCGCTCCTATGTCGGCAACTATTTCACCTCGCTGGAAATGATGGGTGCGACCCTGACGATCACCAAAATGGACGACGAACTCAAGGAACTGATCGATGACGAGGCCGACTGCATGGGCCTGAAGCAATTCAAGTACTAAGGCAGGAGGGAACCAGAATGAGCAACAGTTTCAAAACGACTGCGGGCGGTGATATCGTCCGCAGCGTGATCAAGACAATCCAGGCCAACAAGGAATACCTGAGCGAGATCGACGGCCTGATCGGCGACGGTGACCATGGCATCAACATGAACAAGGGTTTCACGATGACCGAGGAACGCCTCGGCGCTGAAGCCGGCATCCCGCTGGCCAAGGCACTGAAGACGCTGGGCCGGGTGCTGCTGATGGAGATCGGCGGTTCGATGGGTCCGCTGTATGGCACCTTTTTCATCGAAATGTCCAAGCAGTGCGACGGCAAAGATGAGATTGATGCGCAGACCTTTGCGAGCATGCTCAAGGCAGCGATCGCTGGCATCAACAGCCTGGGCAATGCCAGGGTCGGCGACAAGACCCTGATGGACACCCTGATCCCAGCCCAGGAGGCCTTCAATGTGGCGCTCGAAGACGGCAAGCCGTTTACCGAGGCCTTGAAAGACCTGAAAGTCGCAGCCGAAGCCGGCAAGGAATCGACGCGCGACCTGGTGGCCAAGATCGGCCGCGCCAGCCGCCTGGGCGAACGTTCCCGCGGCGTGCTCGATGCCGGCGCCACCTCCTGCAACCTGATCCTGCAGAGTCTCTCGGATTCGATGATCGCTCTGCTGGCCTGAACACACTTTTTCAGGGGGCTGGCCTTGCCACGAGCAGAGCAAGACCGCCCCCTTCCTCCTCTAAGAATCATCCAGACAGGTGTGGGACATGACAGGACGACTATTTTCAGGAATTCTACTGGTCTGTGATATTGACGGGACCTTGCTCGATGCGCGCAACCAGCTGTCACTGGAGAATCAGATGGCCATCCGCCGTTTCATTGAGCTGGGTGGAAAATTCACCGTGGCGTCGGGCAGGACATTGGCTGCCATGAACGCGATCCGGTCTGCCATCCCGATCAACATGCCCGTCATCTCTGTGAATGGAGCCATGATCAGCCGTCTGTACGAAAAAGACCAGACTGCAATCTGGGAGAGACGGTTGGATGACCGGACAGCATCCGGGTTGATTCTGGATCTGGCCCGGGAATTCCCTTCACTCGGCATCGAGATTTTTACGGACCGGGCTGTCTATCCGTACCGCATCAATGAAACGGTGCGCTGGCATGCAACCAAAGAGGTCATTCTGGATGACGAATACGCCCTCGAGGACATCCCGCGCCCGTGGTGTAAAATCTGCCTGGCTGACGACAACGGTGTGCTCCAGCATGTGAACCAGTATTTGCTGGCGATTCTCGACGATTCCTGGCATCTGGCATTCTCTGAGGAAACCTTTCTGGACATCCTCGACCACAAGGCCTCCAAAGGAGAAGCTGTGCGCGTGCTGCAGAAAATGTTTGGCATCACAAGAGCGCAGACGGCAGTAATCGGCGACAATTTCAATGATATTCCGATGTTCGGCGAAAGTGGTTTTTCATTTGCCGTGGACAATGCCTGTGATGAACTGAAGCGGTTGGCGCGATATGTCGTAGCCAGCAACAACGAAAATGGTGTGGCTGAGGCCATCTCAGTGCTTGAACGGCAGCTGGTCTTAGTCTGAGACCCGGACCGCCCCTCTGGTCTTGAAATCCTTGCAGGATTCACCGGTCATTTCCTTGAAGACCTTGCTGAAGTAGTAAGGGTTCTCAAAACCAACCATTTCAGCGACTTCATAAATTTTCATATTGGTTTCGGACAGCAGCTTTTTCGCCTTTTCAATCCGGTAATTGGCCAGCCAGTTGGAGAAATTGACGCCCGTTTCCTGACGGAATAATAGGCTTAGATAGCATTTGCTGATCCCGACATAATCGGCGGCATCGGTCAATGAAATCGGATTCTGGTAATTGTGCTTGATGAATTTGATGCAACGGGTGATGCCATAGGAGTATTTCTCGGTTTTTTCGGCAGTGTCCCCCACATTGATCTGTGTGTAAAGATCGAGGACGTAGGTGCGGACCTCGTCAAATTTGGCCAGCCGGTCGAAATTCCTGTAGCTGAACCGCTCGTCGTTCAGAGACGTCGCATTGGTCAGTTTGCGCTCGGCGACGATCATTTTGGCCAGGCTGATCGCGTCGTTGAAGACCTCGCGCACGTAATCGAAGGTGTTGGCTTCCTTAAGTGCATCGAACACCGTGTCAATGTGTTCGAGGACCGGCTCGATGTCGTGCAGGGCGATGCTTTTGCGAATGAAATCTGTGTCGAGAGCAGGGCAGATCTGAATGGGAGAGGGCAAAACAGGGCCAGCCAGCCGGACTGAATTGACGGGCTCGAAATAACAGGACAACCAGGCGGACTTGGCCTGGTTTACCAGTGCGGGGAGCTGGTCCAAGTGGCGGGTTGACTGGCTGATGCCCATGCTCAGCTGCACGTTGAGGAACTGTTCAATGTTGCGCTTGAGGCTTTCAAAGCCTTCGGACAGACTGGATTCGGATTCGGCATCTGCGCAGGGCAGATTCACCAAGTAGTAGGTGTTGCTGACGGTTTGCAGGAGGGTATGGTTCCAGCCTTTGCGACCGAGCAGATTGGCGGACAGATTGTCCAAGGCCTGGTGGAACTGGCTGCTTTCGATATCCTGGCTGGAATCAGCCTGTTTTTCGACATTCAGGCAGGCAACGACAAAACAAGGCAGGTCAAACAAAGGGTCTCTCTGCTCCAGATAAGCTGGCAATGTGTCCTGACTCAATTCGCCTTCGAGGATCTTGCGCAAGAACCGTGCTCGTTGTGCCTGGGTTACGACCGGCGTTCTTTCATCTGGCTGGAGCGGCTGGGCAGGCTCCATCTGGCGCTCTTCGGCTAGCTGCTCAGCCAGTTGGCCGAGGGAAGCGAGCAATTTCTGTTCCGTCAGTTCAGTTTTCAGGATGTAATCCGAAGCCCCCAGGTTGATGGCTTTCCGGGCGAAGTCGAAATCGTCGTAATGGCTGAGGATCAGGGCCTTGAACAGGCAGTGCTCGGATTTCAGCTGCCGGATGACATCCAGTCCGTCCATGATCGGCATTTTGATGTCAGTGACCAGGATGTCCGGCTTGAGCTTGTGGAAAAGCTCAACCGCGTCTTTGCCGTTGACGGCCTCGCCAACAATGGTAAACCCATTGGCTTCCCAGTCGATGGTCGTTTTCAAACCGATCCGGACGACCAGTTCATCATCTGCGATTAAAACTTTGATCATGTCTTACCTCAGTTCTCTTGCATGGGCTGGTAGGGAAGCCGGATCATGACAGTCGTGCCTTGTCCGACCCGGCTGGTGACCGATAATCCGTAAGCTTTGCCATAATGCAGCTGGATGCGGTTATGGATGTTCGACATGCCGATACCGTTGAATTTATCGGCGGGATTGTTTTCGAGATCAGCGATGCGGTCTGCTTCGATGCCAATCCCATTATCTTGGACTGAAATCACCAGATCCTGTCCTTCCCGGATCGACTGGATGGTGATCAGACCTGTATGTGAGATGTCTTCAAAGCCGTGGATGATCGCATTTTCCACGATCGGCTGGAGCATGAAATGCAAGACCGCGCAGCGGAGCGTATCAGGATCCAGGTCAAAATGAGCTTCAAACGTATCACCATAGCGGTATTTCTGGACCACAATGTAATGATTCAAGCTTTTGATTTCATCCTCCAGCAGGACGACGGCCTTTTTAACCGAAATGTTGTATTTGAGCAGGTTGATCAGGGCGGTGGTCAGTTCGCCGATGTTGTTGGCATTCTGGATCGCGGCCAGCCATTTGATCGAGTCCAGGGTGTTGTATAGGAAATGTGGGTTGATCTGCGCCTGGAGGATCTCGAACTCCAGGTCGCTTTTCTGCTGTTGTTCATGCAGTTGCTGCTTGAGCAGCAAATCGATCTGAGTGACCATGGCATTGAAGGAATGGCCGAGATGGCCGAACTCGTCCTTGCGCCGGGTGTTGATCCGGACCGTCAGGTCACCGCGTTCGACCGCCTGGAATTTTTCATACATGACTTTGATTGGCCTGGTGAATATTTTCGAGATGTAATAGGACGACAACAATGCGATCAGGATGTAGAGCAGGATGATCAGGGCGAGGCTCATTTCGATCGAATTGATTTGCTGGCGGATGTCGATCAGTGGAATCAGCCGGACCATGCGCCAGGAGGGTGTGGCAATATCACTGGACGAGACGATCATGTCGCGGCCGAATACTTTCCGCTCAATCAAGGTCTGGTTGCTTTTGAGCAGAGCGGGATTTTCGACCAGGATCGGATCCAGAATGGTGTTGTAGGGGTAAGTGAAAATCGTGTTGCCACTGCGGTCGGCCAACAGCACCCATTCGTGGTTCTTGATCGCGGCGGCAGTCAGGACTTCGCGCAGCAGGACATAATCGATATCGATGACCAGGACGGCCAGGCTATATTCGTCGTTGTAATTGTACATGGGCCGCACATAGGAAATGGCCGAAAATGTATAACCGGTCGCCAAGGTCAGGGCCTGCAGCCCTGTGTACGTTTCGCCGGGATTGAGCACTTGGGCGCTGTACAGATCGCGCAAGCGGCTGGTCTGCGAGGCGTCGATTGCGGCGTTGCTGGTGAAAAACTCGCCCTTGGACGTCACGATATGAATCCCGTTGATGACTTCGAGAATATTGGCGGTGTTTTCGAGGGTCGCGATGTGATGGACTTCGCCATCGTTGCCGAAAACCTGGAAATCGGCGGCAGCGGCGTCGACTTCGGCTGCAATGTTGGGATTGGCCGCGATCATGGTGGCCGCCCCCTCGATCTGCTCGAGCATGAAACGGACATTTTCAGTCACGTTGTCCTGGTTGTTGATGATGTTGCGAACCTCATTCTCGAAAAACGACCGGTAGAAGAGCAGATAGACCGCCAGGCTGATCGCAATGAACAACACGAGAATCATCGAGAAAATATAACTGAAGATTTTCTGATGAATCGTCATGCGACTTAGCCCTTTCCTTTGTGAAATAACACCAAACAAACACAGGTAAAGACAAAATAGCATAGCTAAATTGACGTTTCAATTAAAAAGCTATAATAAAAACAAATTTAGAAAAATTGAAAGATTTTTGAGGTTCAGACAAGGGACGCCGTCCCGATTTTGCAAACTGATATCGGTATCCGATATCGAATGTCGATAAAGAGACCCGGTCCGTTTTTAGTTGCGATGGCCGCCGGTGGAGTAGAACATGACCTTTTCGCGGGTCGCTTGTTCGCGGGGGATGATGGTGGCGATTTCGCCGCCGTAGAGGACGAGGATGCGGTCGCACAGGCCGACGATTTCGTCGATGTCGGAGGAGACAAGGATAATGGAGACGTCGCGGCGCAGCATTTCATTGAGGATGTTGTAGAGGTCCACTTTCGAAGCGACGTCAATGCCACGAGTGGGTTCGTCGAGGATCAGGATGTCGGAGCGGGAGTAGATCCACTTGGCCAGGAGGACTTTTTGCTGGTTGCCGCCGGACAACTCGGCGATGCGGCTGAAGATCGAACGGGTGTGGATCAGGAGTTTCTGGACAAATTTCTGCGCCGTCAGGCTCTCCTTGGCGCGGTTGATCACGGGTGTCGCCTCGGCCAGGGCGAAATCGGGCGAGGTGATGTTGAAGGGGATCGAGGCACGCGGGAAAAGGCCTTCCAGGTAGCGGTCCTCGCTGACATAACCGATGCCATGGTTGATCGCGTCGGCCGGGGAACGGAACTGGACCGGCCTGCCGTTCAGGAACAGTTTCATGCTGTCTGGCCGCATGGCACCGTAAATGCATTTGGCGATCATGGTCCGGCCGGATCCGACCAGGCCGGTGATGCCGAGGATTTCGCGCTGGTGCAAGCTGAACTGGATGTTGTTCAGGACACTTTGGAAAGAGAGGTTTTCAACCCGAAGCACTTCTTCGCCTGGGGCGATCTTGAGTTTTGGATAGCGCTCGCGAAAGGACAGTCCGCTCATTTCGTGGACGATCTGTGTCGCATCAAGATCATGGACATTACCGGAGTACGTCACTTTGCCATCGCGCAGGATGGTGAGCTCATCGCCGATCTGGCGCAGTTCGTTCATCCGGTGTGTGACATACAGCACGGCCGCACCGCTTTGCTGGAATTCACGGATCATGCCAAACAGGATCGCAACCTCGCGGTCGGTCAGGGCCGCCGTCGGCTCGTCAAAAATGATGACCTTGGCTCCGGCAACATAGGCCTTGGCAATCTCGACCAGATGGCACTCAGCTACGTTGAGCTGGCCGACACGTTTGTGTGAAGGAATGGCAAACCCGAGCTGCGCCAGCAGCTGGTCTGCATCGGCATAGAGCCTGGCCCAGTCGATTGGCCGAAGACCGCCGGCTTGCCTGGGCAGACGATCGACATAGATGTTTTCGGCGACGGTCAGGTTGTGGAAGAGGTTTGCGTTCTGGTAAGCCGTGGCTATGCCGAGCGCTTTGGCATCGGCCGGGGTATTGAACTGGACGAGTTGGCCTTCGAACAAGATCTGGCCACCGCAGGCCTTGAGGTTGCCGGCGATTGCGTGGATCAGGGAGGATTTCCCCGAGCCGTTTTCACCCATCAGGATGTGGACATGCCCTGGGATCAAGGACAGGCAGATGTTGTCGAGGCGGAAAGTATCCGAAACCTCGACACAGAGGTTTTTCAGCTCCAGCCGCACGGGCGTTGGCAGGATTGGTTGCATCCTGTTCATCGCCGCAAATCACCTGTTCGTCCTGTCTGGTTGTAGGCGGTGAAAGAGGCATAAAGGGTGATGTTGCTCTCGAATAGCTGGCGCTTGTACTCGTCCGGAACAGCCGGGTGAGTCACCACGGCTGTCGCGCTGGAAAGTGGCCCGACTTGCGAGAACGAGATCTGGTTGAAGGTTGAGGGTGTGCCGACAAAAATCCGTTCTTGTGACATCTGCATCATGGCCTGGAACACTTCCAGCTGGATAGGGTATTTGATCGTAAAGCCGCGCTGCAGATGGATACCGTCGACTTCGATGAAGGCTTTTGCCACATAGTATTGGTTCAGGCCGTGAATGGTCAGAGGTCCGTTGAGCGACAGGGTCAGTGAATCGAGGTCACCACCCGGCACGATCACCCGCGCGGAAGGGTGCGAGGCCAGCTCGCTGGCGATCGCCAGGTCGTTGGTCAGGACGACCAGGTTCTTTTTGCGTTGCAAGCGGCGGGCGATGGCCAGGTTGGTTTTGCCCGGTGACAGGAGCAAGGTGTCGCCGTCATTGATCAGGTAGATCGCGATCTCGCTGATCTCGTTGCGCTGCTCGCGTTCGGCATCCCCTTCGCTGCCAGAGGGCAAGGCGTCGAGATTGTCTTCGCCGCTGAGGATCGCGCCGCCGTGGGTGCGGATCAGGAAGCCTTCTTCATCGAGAGCTTCCAGGTCGCGCCGGATTGTGACCTCGGATACACCGAGCATCCGGCTGATTTCCGCCACGCTGGCCTTCTTCTTTTCCAGAACATAGCTGCGGATGATTCTCAGGCGTTCAGCAGCAAACATGTAGGCTCCAGTCTTTAGAGGTTTGGGGGGTTGTTCTCTATTATAACGACTTCCATTTGGCAAGCAATCACAATGAAGCGAATGCAAACGAAGATGATTCGCACTTAGATATTGTGCATATGCACTAAAAATGGACGTTTATATTTGTATATATTTAAGATATTGCTAGTTGTACTGACATGTTGTATAGTCAAATTACACCAAACGAAAGTAAACGAAAGTCGAAATCAAAAGTTTGCGATCGGAAAGTGCCAAATGGTTCCAAGCCAGATTTGGAAATTTCAAGGAGGAAAACATGAAAAGGTCCAACAAGCTCATCGCCCTGTTCCTGGTCCTCGCACTCAGTGTTGCCGTGATCGCTGCCGGCTGTGGCGCCACTGCCACGACCGCCGCTCCTGCAACCACCACCGCTGCCGCTGGTGCTGAGACCACTGCCGCTGCTGCTTCCGGTGAAACCCTCAAAGTCGGCATCGCCATGCCAACCAAATCCTCCGCCCGCTGGATCGCTGACGGCGACAACATGGTCAAGGTTTTCCAGGAACTCGGATATGAAACCGACCTGCAGTACGCTGAAGACGTGGTTGAAAACCAGGTGTCCCAGCTTGAGAACATGATCACCACCGGTGCTGACGCCCTCGTGATCGCCGCCATCGACGGTGAAGCGCTCGGCCAGGTCCTGACCAAGGCTAACGAAGCCGGTATCCCGGTCGTCGCCTATGACCGCCTGATCCGCGGCAGTGAATTCGTCAGCTACTATGCCACCTTTGACAACTTCAAGGTCGGCGTCCAGCAAGCCACCACACTCGTCAAGGGTTTGAAGCTCGACGCCGGAGAAAAGGGCCCCTTCAACATCGAACTGTTCGCCGGCTCCCCGGACGACAACAATGCCTATTTCTTCTTTGATGGCGCCATGTCCGTCCTGCAGCCCTACATCGATTCCGGTGTCCTCGTCGTCAAGAGCGGCCAGACCGAATTCGACCAGGTTGCCACACTGCGCTGGGACGGCGCAACAGCCCAGGCCCGCATGGACAACATCCTGACCTCCAACTATTCCAAAGACGTTACCGTTGACGCCGTCCTGTCCCCTTATGACGGTATCTCGATCGGCATCATCTCTGCCCTGAAGAGTGCCGGCTACTTTGGCTCCGGCAAGCGCCCGCTGGTCTCCGGCCAGGACGCGGAAGCCCCTTCGGTCAAATCGATCATCGCTAATGAACAGTACTCCACGATTTTCAAAGATACCCGTGAACTGGCCAAGAAGGCCGCTTCCATGGTCGATGCTGTCCTCAAAGGCACCGAGCCGGAAGTCAACGACACCAAGACCTATGACAACGGCGTGAAAGTGGTTCCTTCCTACCTGCTCGAACCAGTCGCAGTCGACATCACCAACTACCAGGCCGCCCTGATTGATTCGGGTTACTACACCGAAGCCGATCTCAAGTAAGACAAGCTACCGACTCCTCGTGTGAAGTGGCGGCGGGATGACCCGCCGCCACCTGTCGGTATGAAAAGGAGTGGTTCCCTGATGGCCAAGACAGTCCTCGAAATGCGCCACATCACCAAGACCTTCCCCGGGGTCAAAGCATTGAGCGATGTTTCGTTTGAAATCAAAAACGATGAAATCCATGCCCTGGTCGGCGAAAACGGCGCCGGCAAATCGACCCTGATGAAAGTCCTCTCCGGCGTCTATCCCCATGGCACCTATGAAGGCCAGATCCTCTACGATGGCGAAGAATGCCAGTTCCGCGATATCAAGCAGAGCGAAGAGAAGGGGATCGTCATCATTCACCAGGAACTGGCCCTGGTCCCGTATCTCTCGATCGCCGAGAACATTTTCCTCGGCAATGAAACTGCCCGCGGCGGTGTGATCAACTGGAACACCACGATCGCCAAAACCCGCCAGCTTCTGCAAACGGTCGGTCTCGATGAAAATCCCAGCACGCTGATCAAAGACATTGGTGTTGGCAAGCAGCAGCTGGTCGAAATCGCCAAAGCCCTGTCCAAGGACGTCAAAGTCCTGATCCTCGACGAACCGACAGCAGCCCTCAATGAAACAGACAGCGACAACTTGCTGAAATTGCTGCTCGAACTGAAAAAGCAGGGGATTTCATCGGTTTTGATCTCGCATAAATTGAACGAAGTCGTCAAGGTCGCCAATGTGATCACGATCATCCGTGATGGTGCGGTCATCGAAACCCTCGATGTCCAGAAGGACGACATCAGCGAAGACCGGATCATCCGCGGCATGGTTGGCCGCGACATGACCCACCGTTTCCCGGCCCGCACGCCCAAGATCGGCGAAGTCATTTTCGAGGTCCAGGACTGGACGGCCTACCATCCCCTGAACGAAGAGCGCAAGATCAGTGACCAGGTTGCGATCAAGGTCCGCGCCGGCGAAATCGTTGGCATAGCCGGCCTGATGGGCGCCGGCCGCACCGAGCTGGCGATGGGCGTATTCGGCCATTCCTATGGCAAGCGCATCTCGGGCAAGGTGTTCAAGAATGGCAAGGCGATCGACACGTCGAGTGTCGACAAAGCCATCAAGCACGGCATCGCCTATGTTTCGGAGGACCGCAAGAATTATGGCCTGGTGTTGGCCAATGACATCAAGTTCAATGTCACCCTGGCCAATCTCGACGATGTCTCCAAAGGCGGCGTGCTCGATGACAACAAGGAAATCAGCGTCGCCCATGAATATTGCAAACGCTTTGCGATCAAGACACCGGGCATTTTCCAGAAGACGGTCAACCTGTCCGGTGGCAACCAGCAGAAGGTCGTCCTGTCAAAATGGATCTTTTCCCAGCCTGATGTCCTGATCCTCGACGAGCCGACCCGGGGCATCGACGTCGGAGCCAAATACGAGATCTATGGTATCATCAATGAGTTGGCGGCTGCCGGCAAAGCGGTCATTTTCATCTCTTCGGAAATGCCGGAAATCCTCGGCATGTGTGACCGGATCTACGTCATGGACGAGGGCCGCATGTGTGCCGAACTGAATCGTGAGGAAGCCTCACAGGAAATCATCATGAAAGCTATTTTGAGCAGTCGCGGGAGGGCAAGCTAATGGAACAAGTCCAGAAGCTGATCAAGCAAAACCTGAAACAGTACGCCATGTTCGTGGCCCTGTTCGTTATTATCGTTTTTTTCCAGATCATGACCAAAGGTGTTCTCCTGCAGCCACAGAATGTCACAAACCTGATCCTGCAGAACTCCTATGTTCTCGTCCTGGCCATGGGCATGATGTTCGTCATCATCACTGGCTACGTTGATCTCTCGGTCGGTTCCGTCGTCGCCATCATCGGTGCGATCGCCGGCTACATGACAGTCCAGCTGAAAATCAGCGCCGTGCCGACCATCCTGACCGTCCTGGTCGCCGGTGTTCTGATCGGGATGTTCCATGGATTGTTCATCGCCTATGTCCGCATCCCGCCGTTCATTGTCACCCTGGCCGGCATGCTTTTATTCCGCGGCCTGACCATGGTCATCCTCAACGGCCGCACCATGGCACCGTTTCCGAAGCTCTATGAAAACATCTCCAATGGCTATATCCCTGACTTTTTTGGTGGCAGTGGTCTTAACATCCTGACCCTTGTCGTGACGGCTGTGCTGATCCTCCTGGTCGCTTTCGGGATCATCCAGAAACGGGCCCAGCTCAAGAAATACGACATCAAGCAAACGGGCTGGGCCTTTGACATTGCCAAGATTGTCATTGCTGCGTTGTTGATCGGCTTTGTCGGCTATTCGCTGTCCGCCTACAAAGGTGTGCCCAATGTCCTGATCCTGATTGGCCTTCTCTTCGTCGTCTACAATTTCATCGCGGAGCGCACGGTCCTCGGCCGCCGTGTCTACGCCATCGGCGGCAATGAAAAGGCTGCCCGCCTGTCCGGTATCAAGACCCGCTGGATGATGTTCGTCGTCTTCGTCAACATGGGCTTCATGGCCGCGATCGCTGGCATCGTCTTCTCGGCCCGGCTCAATGCCGCCACCCCCAAGGCCGGTAACGGTTTCGAGCTCGACGCCATCGCCGCCTGCTTCATCGGCGGCGCCTCCGCCTCCGGCGGCGTCGGCACCGTCATGGGCGCGATCATCGGCGCTCTCGTCATGGGCGTCATCAACAACGGCATGTCCATCCTCGGCATTGGTATCGACTGGCAACAAGCCATCAAAGGCCTCGTCCTCCTCGGCGCCGTCGCCTTCGACGTCCTCACCAAACAACAAAGCGACTAAAAGGGACCCGGTCCGATATGCGGCAAATATGCAGTTGTGTGCATAAATTTGCTTGGTGTCTAGTGTCTCGAGCTGCGCTGATGCACATTTCTGAATATTTAGCCGAACTGCCGAATTTGGGACGGCGTCCCAAATTCGGCAGAGTTTGCTATACTTGTCTCATCAAGCTGAAGTTATAGGACATTTCTGGATGAGCTGGGGGACAGGACATTATGATCATTCGTTCGGATGAACCAAAATATGAAATGGTCAAGCAGCATGTGGTGAATTTGCTGACGCAGGGTGTGGTGGGATTTGGCGAAAAGTTGCCTTCGGAACATAGCCTGATGGAGCAGTTCAATGTCAGCCGCAATACGATCCGCCAGGCGTTTGCCGAGCTGACCAGCCTCGGGTTGATCTATAAGGAGCAGGGCCGCGGCACTTTTAGCAAGTATGTGCCGAAAAACCGCAATGAGAAGCGGATCGTCGCAGTGATGACCACCTATATTTCGGACTATATTTTTCCGGATATTATTTTCGGCATCGAGGAAGTCCTGTCAGCTGAGGGTTACTCCATGTTGTTGTCCAACACGAACAACAATAAGGAGAAGGAGACCCAGCTGCTCAAAAATATCATCTCCCATGATGTCTGCGGCTTGATCATCGAGCCGACCCGCAGTGCCTTGTCCAACATCAATCAGCCACTGTTTGACGAGTTGCGTGAAAAAGGGACCAAGATTGTCTTCATCAATGCCACCTATCCGGATGTGCCCGCAGCCAGTGTCTTGCTCGACGACGAACGGGGAGGCTTCATTGCCACCGAATACCTGCTCCAGCTCGGGCATAAGCGTATAGCCGGCATTTTCAAAAAGGACGACATCCAGGGGATCAAGCGGCGTGATGGCTTTGAAGCGGCGCTGCGCCAATACGAGGCAGTTGCCGATCCCACCCTGGTCCTGGAATACGAAACAGCCAACCAGACCTTGCAGCCGTACCTGCTGGCCAAGTCGCTGCTGCGCCAGCCAAACCGCCCGACCGCGATCTTCTGCTATAACGACCAGATCGCCAGCATGGTGATCACAGCCGCCCGTGATTGCGACCTGCAGGTGCCGCGCGACCTGTCCGTGGTTGGTTTCGACGATTCGCAAAAGGCCATCGCCTCGGAGATCAAACTGACCTCGGTGGTTCATCCGAAAATCGAAATGGGCCGCCGCGCGGCTGCCTTCATGATTGATATGCTCGACACTGGCAGCGACCAGCCACAGATCCTTTACCGGCCCGAGCTGGTCGTCCGCGATTCCTGCAAAAACATTTAATGCAGGACGACAAGAAGCTCTTGCTTTTTGGCAAATTAACTTGTACCATCAAGTTAAGGAACAAGACAGAAACCCAGCCCGCTTGACCCCCGACCATCCACACTTGACCGACTCATCGACCACAAGTCCGATCCAGTCATGAATTCCCAAAAGGAGGACATTCCCATGAACACCCTGAAAAAATATGCCTTCTGGTTTGTTGTTGGCAGCCAGGATCTGTACGGCAAGAAGACCCTCGACCAGGTCGCCGCACATGCCCAGATCATGGTCGATGGATTCAATGCCGACCCGGCCGTTCCCTGCTCGGTTGTTTTCAAGCCGGTCGTGCGCAACTCCAGCGAAATCTACGAGGTCATCCAGGCCGCCAACCAGGACGCCGATTGTGCCGGCATCATCACCTGGATGCATACTTTTTCGCCGTCAAAAATGTGGATCCGCGGCCTCAAGGCCCTGCAAAAGCCGCTCCTGCATGTCAACACCCAGTTCAACCGCGACATCCCCTGGGATCAGATCGACATGGACTTCATGAACCTCAACCAGTCGGCCCATGGCGACCGCGAACACGGCTTCATCCTGACCCGCATGCGCATCCCGCAGAAAGCGATTGCCGGCTACTGGGAAGACGGCAAATTCCGCGCCCGCATGGCTTCCTGGATGCGTGCTGCGGTTGGTGCCTATGAAAGCCGCCGCCTGCGTGTCCTGAGGATCAGTGACAACATGCGCGAAGTCGCCGTCACCGAAGGCGACAAAGTCGAAGCCCATATCCAGTTCGGCTGGCAGGTTGACCATTACGGCGTCCAGGACATCATCGCCAAGGTTGAGCAAGTCACCGAGGCGGAGATCGACGCCCAGATGGCCGAGTACACTGAGCTGTACGACCTGGCCACCGATGACCTGGCCGCTGTGCGCTACCAGGCCCAGGAAGAAGTCGCGATCAAAAAATTCCTCGAAAACGGCCAGTTTGGCGCATTCCACACCAATTTCCAGGACCTGCAGTCCTTGAAGCAGCTGCCGGGCCTGGCCAGCCAGGACCTGATGCGCCAGGGTTACGGATTTGCCGGTGAAGGCGACTGGAAAACCGCCGCCATGGTCCGGATCATGAAGCTGATGGCCGCCGACCAGACCGCCGGTACCTCGTTCATGGAAGACTACACCTACCACATGGAGCCCGGCAACGGCATGAACATGGGCGCTCACATGCTCGAGGTCTGCCCGACCCTGGCCAGTGAAAAAGCCAAGATCAAGGTCGTGCCACTTGGCATTGGTGATCGACAACCACCCGCCCGCCTGACCTTCAAGGCGGCTCCTGGACCGGCCATCCTGGCCTCCCTGATCGACATGGGCGACCGTTTCCGCCTGATCGTCAATGACGTCATCTGCCAGGAACAAGTCCACGACATGCCGAATCTGCCGGTCGCAGCCGTGCTCTGGAAACCGCTGCCAGATCTCGAAACATCGGCCGAGGCCTGGATGTATGCCGGTGGTGCCCATCATTCCGTGCTCTCCTACAGCCTGACGGTCGAGGAAATGCGCGACTGGGCTGAGATCATGCAGATTGAATTCATCCACATCGGCGCCCACACCAACATCAATGAGCTGCGCAAGGAACTGACCTGGAACGACATCATCTGGAAGCTGAAATAAAGGCAGCGTCTGCAGTCTGTTCCACAAGCATGAATCAAATGGCCCGGCCTGCCCTGTGCAGCCGGGCCAGATTTTTACCTGACAGGGGAGGATACCTTCATGGAACAAGCAACCATTCGCCAGGCCATCGCGGCCGGACAGACAAGCATCGGGATTGAGCTGGGATCGACCCGGATCAAGAGCGTCCTGACCGGACCGGACCTGATGCCAGTCGCTTCAGGCAGTTTCGACTGGGAAAACAGCCAGGTCGATGGGATCTGGAGCTACAGTCTGGATGATGTCTGGCATGGCATGCAAAGCAGCTTTGCCGCACTGGCAGCCGATGTCAAGGCGAGCTATGATCTGGACCTGACCACCACGGGCGCGATCGGGATCAGCGGCATGATGCATGGCTATCTGGCCTTCAACCAGGAAAACCAGTTGCTGGTACCTTTCCGCACCTGGCGCAACACCATCACAGGACCGGCCAGTGAGGAATTGACCGAGCTGTTCCACTACCCGATCCCGCAGCGCTGGAGCATCGCCCACCTTTACCAGGCCATCCTCAACGGCGAGGATCATGTCGGCCGGATCATTTATCTGACGACTTTGGCGGGCTATGTCCACTGGCAGCTGACCGGCGAAAAAGTCATGGGCGTCGGGGAAGCATCCGGGATGTTCCCGATCGACTTGGCGACCCGGTCGTTCCATGCCGGAATGGCCAGTCAGTTCGATGCACGCATCACTGAGCGCCAATACCCCTGGCAGTTGCTCGATATCCTGCCACGTGTCCGGGTGGCCGGGGACAAGGCCGGCGTCCTGACCGCGGCGGGCGCCAAGCTGCTCGATCCGACTGGCAAACTCACGGCGGGCATCCCTTTCTGTCCGCCGGAGGGCGACGCCGGCACGGGTATGGTCGCGACCAACAGCATCGCGCCGCGCACGGGTAATGTCTCCGCCGGGACGTCGGTTTTTGCCATGATCGTGCTCGAAAAAGAGCTGTCGCGTGCTTACGCCGAAATCGACCAGGTCACGACCCCGGACGGCAATCTGGTGGCGATGGTCCATTCCAACAATTGCTCCTCAGACTATGATGCCTGGATCGGCTTGTTCGCTGAAGCAATCAAGGCTCTCGGCTTTACAGTCAGCAAGCCCCAGCTCTACGACACGCTCCTGGGCCTGGCCCTCGGGGGCGACCCGGACTGCGGCGGCCTGCTGGCTTATGGCTATCTTTCGGGTGAGCACATCACAGGCTTTGAAGACGGTCGGCCACTGTTTGTCCGCTCGGCCGGCAGCGCCTTTAACCTGAGCAATTTCATGCGCGTCCATCTGTCGACAGCCCTCGGTGCGCTCCACACGGGTCTGGGCATCCTGCTGGATCGCGAAGGTGTCCAGGTTGATGAGATCAAAGGCCATGGCGGCTTTTTCAAGACCCAGGGAGTGGGCCAGCGGATCATGGCCGCGGCCACTGGCGTACCTGTTTCGGTTCTGGAAACCGCTGGTGAAGGCGGCGCCTGGGGCATCGCCCTGCTTGCAGCTTTTGCCGTGATGAATGACTACAATCTGAGCCTGGCAGAATTCCTGAACCAGCGGGTTTTTGCCGGCCAGGCAGGTTCGATTGCAGCACCAACGCCAAAAGAGGTTGCAGGATTCAGGGACTTTATGGCACGCTATCATCAAGGCCTTGCAATCGAGCGGGCCGCGGTGGAAGCACTGCATTGAATCAAGAAAAATTCGGGATCGAGGGAATCAGCATGAAACTGGAACAATTGATTGAAGACGTCCTCAAGGCAAACCTGGACTTGCCGCGCCACAACCTGGTGACGTTTACCTGGGGCAATGTCAGTGGCATTGACCGCGAATCCGGCCTGGTCGTGATCAAGCCAAGCGGTGTACCTTATGATGAGATGGAAGCCCGCCACATGGTCGTTCTCGACCTGGATGGCAACGTCAAACAGGGCACCTACAAACCATCGAGTGATACACCGACCCACCTGGAGCTCTACCGCCGCTACCCGGAGATCGGCGGCATCGTCCACACCCACTCGCGCTGGGCGACCACCTGGGCCCAGGCTTATCTCGACCTGCCGGCCTTTGGCACGACCCATGCCGACTATTTCTACGGCGACGTGCCCTGCACCCGCCATTTGAGCGAGGCCGAAATTGCCAACAACTACGAGCTCAACACGGGCAAAGTGATCATCGAGACTTTCGAGCAGCGGGGCCTCAGTCCGGCTGCCGTGCCCGGTGTCCTCGTCGCCAGCCATGGCCCCTTCGCCTGGGGCAAAAACGCCGCCGATGCTGTGCATAATGCCGTTGTGCTCGAGGAATGCTCGATGATGGGCCTCAATGCCCGGATCCTGCGCCCTGAACTCGGCCGTGTCGACCAGCACCTGCTCGACAAGCACTACCTGCGAAAGCACGGCAGCAACGCATACTACGGCCAGAACAAGTGATGGAGACTGACTATATGAAGTCAAGAG
>DIGA01000094.1:0-1020 GCA_002419365.1 Mageeibacillus sp. UBA5734
ATGGGGTAGGCAGAGGTCTCATTTTTCAAACTTTTTGCATTTACTAATACTTCCGCTCGGAAAACGCGAAAAAAGCACTGATTTTCAGTGCTTTTTCGCTTCATGTCTGACTTTTCAGACAATTTGTGGTGGAGGCGAGGGGAGTCGAACCCCTGTCCGAAACCCTATCCTCTGGAGCATCTCCGGGTGCAGTCAATGTATGTAGTATTCCCCTCTGGTATCGCCCATTGACAGGCTCAACCGTCCGGTAGCTTCATAGCTACGTATCCGCTGCAAAGCTTAGGCGAATCCGTTGTCTCATTTAACCTGCCGATGAGTAAGGTCTGCTATCTGACGCCAGGGACCCATCCAGCAGATCGGATGGCCTGACGGTAGAGCGATTAGGCTGCTACGAGTTGTGGTTTGTTAGCAATTATGCTTTTCCTCGTTTTTTTGAGAGGCCGACGAGGATCCTCTACCCGCTTCCCCAGTCTCAACGACCCCGTCGAAACCAGTACGCCCCCGTGTTACCGGGTCGGCACCAGGCTGAGATGAATAGCCTGGACCAGCAAATTGATTTTATCACGAAAGGAACAAATGTTCAAGAGGCCGTAGGAGCGGTGCTCCAGAGGGTTCCTGTGGGGCGGGTGGCACTACAAACAATCGCTACCAAGGCCCTAAACATCGCGTCCTTCCATGAACCAGCGGCCGCGGTCGTTGAACAGATAAACCTCACGGCCGAGAATCCGGCAGGTGTAGCGCAGGCCAGAGCCGCCCGCCTTGAGCGCGACAGCAGGACGTACGTCAAGCACCCGGTCGATCATGAAACGCCGGCCATCCTCCCATGTCAACGACTGTGGCCGGCTCTGCCCCTCCTCATCGATTTCCACCACGACCTTGACCGTCACTCGTCGTGCCATCAACATCCCTACTTCCCAAATAAGATAAAACAAACATTTGTTCTTTTAGTATAAACGGGTTGAGACTTCTCGGCAAGGCTTGGTTTGAAGCTCTGATGACGGCTTGGGCTCGGGAACGTGG
>DIGA01000094.1:1046-12086 GCA_002419365.1 Mageeibacillus sp. UBA5734
GCGAACCTGGCACTCTTGCCGGCAACTGGATCCGATACCGAAACCGGAAAGTAGAATCCAAAATCCTTGGAAATGACTGCGGCAGTTATGTCTTCAGTCCGACATATTTCCAGCTTCATAAACAGTGCCTGACACGGCTTTTAAAGCTGTGCCAGGCACTGAATCAAGAACCTGAGAATGGATATACCTGAAAAGCACTGCGACTGTAATCCTTCAGGCTGCGTACTGCTGCACCTTGTGAAACATAAACCTGGCACTCTTGCCGGCAGCTGGATCCGGCACGATCGTGAACCTGGCACTTTTGCCGGCAACTGGATCCGGTACGATCGCACGACACGCTCGTATTATCAGATTTTCTCGCTGCCCCAATATAAAAGGTGCCTGAACTCAGACACCTTTTATCGAATTGAATTGTCGTCAGGCCGTCCTGACATCAGCGCTTGCAATGCATCTGATGTATCACGAGATCAACCTATCTTTGTCGTTAAACCGCCTCGTCTGCCGCTGCTACGAGCCCAAAGCCCAAGGTGTTCTGGACATAGTTGATCGCCCACTGATGGTTGTCTGCATTGAAGGAGGCGACGCAGTCAGGGCAAAGGCGGAACTGGACGGCCAGGCCGTGGTTGGCGGCGTGGTTATAAAGGCCTATGGCATTTTGCATGACGCAGATGTCGGTCACGACCCCGCACAATTCGATCACATCGTATTCTCGGACGAGCCAGTCGATGTCGGTGGCCTCCAACATATAGGAGGTCTTGGTCAGGGTTTCGAGTCCGAGCTGAGCCAGGCCGCCATAGAGGGCCCAGCCGGGGGTCCCTTCTTCACAGTGGATCTGGAAGGCGGCCGCTTCCGGATGACCCTTTGTCCAGTCCTGGGAGGTATGGGTGTCCTGGGTGCAGATGACATCGCCACCTGCATCCTGGTACGCTGCGATCCGGTTCAGGATCGCGGGCTCGATCAGTTGGGCGGGACGGCCAGCGGTGAGCTTGCCGTCGTCAGCGACAAAATCATATTGGTAATCGATGACCAGAAGCAGTTTTTTCATCAGGCGTGCCTCCTCTAAACTGTCTAGCGGTCTGTTCTGGCATCAGGTAGTGGCCTGAAGTCTGCCACCTGCTGTCTATGGGGCCGCATCTGTGAACTGGTTATGCTGGCAAGGGTTGGAGCGATCGTTATGATGATCGTTCAGCCAAGATCTTTCAAATAGCGCTTCAAGGCATCCTGCCAGCTGGGCAGGCGGGCAAATCCGGCTGCGTCGAGGCTCGCCTTGGACAGGCGGGAATTTTTCGGGCGCTCGGCCTTGACCGGATACTGGTCGGAGGTCACGGGGTGGACCTGGCAGTTGAGACCCGCTTCCTGCATGATCGCGGCGGCGAAATCATACCAGCTGCAATAGCCTTCGTTGGAGGCATGATAGGTGCCGTACTTGTCGGTCTGGAGCATGTCACAGAGCAGGATGGCGAGGTCAGCTGTGTAGGTCGGTGAGCCGATCTGGTCGGCGACGACGTTGAGGTCGGTCTTTTCCTTGCCCAGGCGCAGCATGGTCTTGACGAAATTATGGCCATTGACGCCGAAGACCCAGGAAATGCGTACGATGAAATGATGGTCTACCCGTTCGCGGACCTTGTCTTCGCCGAGAGCCTTCGTCAGGCCATAGTAGCTGGTCGCGCCGAGCGGGGCGTCCACTTCAAAGGGCTGGTCGCCTTGTCCATCGAAGACGTAGTCGGTAGAAAAGTACATCATCCGGGCACCGATGGCCTGACAGGTTTTGGCAATATTTTCCGTGCCGGTGACATTGACTGCGAAGCAGAGGTCGCGGTCGTCTTCGGCCCGGTCAACCGCGGTGAAGGCGGCACAATGGACGACGGTGTCCGGCGCATAGGACCGGATGTAGGCATCGACGGCCTCGGCCTGGGTCAGGTCGAAATCCTGGATATCGACGCCGCGGCACTCGATGCCGAGGGACTCGAGGCGCCGGACGACATCAAAGCCGAGCTGGCCATTGTAGCCTGTGACTAAAACACGCATGCTTGCTTCCCTTCCCTCTTGATCAGCGATTGGCGTACATTTTGGCATAGTAGTTCTGGTAATCGCCGCTGAGGATGTGCTCCCACCAGGAACGGTTGTCGAGATACCACTGGATCGTTTTCTTGATCCCGTCGTCGAATTTCGTCGCCGGGATCCAGCCGAGCTCGCTGGTAATTTTTGCTGGATCGATCGCATAACGCTGGTCATGTCCGGGACGGTCGGTGACGTAATTGATCAGGGATTCGGGCTTGCCGAGCTCGCGCAGGATCGTCTTGACGACCTCAAGATTAGTCCGTTCATTGTGGCCACCGATGTTATAGACCTCGCCGACACGACCTTTGCGGATGATCAGGTCGATCGCTGAGCAATGGTCCTCGACATAGAGCCAGTCGCGGACGTTTTCGCCCTTGCCGTAAACCGGCAGGGACTGGTCGGCCAGGGCGCGGGCAATCATCAGGGGGATCAGTTTTTCCGGAAAATGGTAGGGGCCGTAGTTGTTGGAGCAACGGGAGATCGTCACCGGCAGCTTGAACGTGCGGTGGTAAGCCTGGACCAACAGGTCTGCCGAGGCTTTGGAGGCGGAATAGGGGGACGAGGTGTGGATTGGGGTTTCCTCGGTGAAAAAGAGGTCCGGCCGGTCGAGTGGCAGATCGCCATAAACCTCGTCGGTTGAGACCTGGTGGTAGCGGCCAACCTGGTATTTGCGGCTGCAATCCATCAGGACCTGAGTGCCCATGATGTTGGTCTGAAGAAAGATCTCCGGATTTTCGATCGAGCGGTCGACGTGGGATTCGGCGGCAAAATTGACCACGACATCGAATTTTTCGGTGGCAAACAGTTCATCCATCGCAGCGCGGTCAGCGATATCGGCTTTGACGAATTTGAACTGGGGATTTTTCAGCGCCTCGGCGAGGGTCTCGAGGTTGCCGGCATAAGTCAGGGCATCGACACAGACGATCTGGTCTTCCGGGTGGTTTTGGAGCTGGAAATAGACAAAATTGGCACCAATGAATCCGGCGCCGCCGGTGACTAGGATTTTCATGGACAGAGGTCCTCCGCTTGTTAGTGATTGTGGCGACTGGGTGATTTTTTCTGGCCAACCGCCGGAAGCATGATGGATCGGGTTTGGTCAGGCTTAAAAAGTGAAGTTGAAGTCGCAGTCCCTGAGCAGGGGGGCTTTGAGATCCTTGTCCGACAGAACGGGCTCGGCCTCGGTACCCCAGTCGATGCCGATCGTGGGATCGTCGTAGCGGATGCTGCGGTCGCAGTCGGGGGCGTAATATTCGTCGACCTTGTATTGGACCTCAACGTCCTCAGTCAGGGTCATGAAGCCGTGGGCAAAGCCTTTCGGGATCAGGAGTTGCTTTTTGTTGTCGGCCGAAAGCTCAACCGCGATCCACTGGCCGAAATACGGCGAGCCGCGGCGGATGTCGACGGCGACATCGAGGATGCGGCCGCGGGTACAGCGGACAAGTTTGGTCTGGGCCTTGGGGTCGTTCTGGAAATGCAGGCCGCGCAGGGTGCCCTTGCTGGCTGAAAACGACTGGTTGTCCTGGACAAAGTCGATCTCGATCCCGACTGCCGCCAGGGTGCGCTTGGAATAGACTTCTGAAAACCAGCCACGGTGGTCACCAAAGACCTTGGGCTCAAGGATGAGAACGCCGGGCAGGCTTGTTTCTATGACTTGCATGGTGGGTATCAGCCTCCGAAAGATTCAGGATGTCTGTATGCTACACATAAATGGGGCATACCACGGGGGTGTTCCAACGCGGCAGCTTTAGGATGGTTTTTCAAGGCAAAGAGCGGACGATGTTCTTCTCGACCTTGCGCAGGTATTCACCGTAGGGGGATTTGCCGTAACGTTTGGCCGCGGCGTGGAGGTCTTCTTTGCTGATCCAGCCTTTGCGGTAGGCGATTTCTTCCGGGGCGGAAATTTTGATGCCCTGGCGTTTTTCGATCATGCGAATGAATTCGGCCGCCTCGAGCAGGCTGTCAATCGTGCCGGTATCCAGCCAGGCATAACCGCGGCCCATCAGCTTGACATCGAGCTGGTCCTGCTCCAGGTAAATGCGGTTGAGGTCGGTGATCTCAAGCTCACCGCGGGCGCTGGGCTTGAGGTTCTTGGCAAATTCGACAACGCGGTTGTCGTAGAAATACAGGCCAGTGATCGCGTAGTTGGATTTCGGGTGCTGGGGCTTCTCTTCAACGGAAAGAACCTTGCCCTGATCGTCGAACTCGACGACGCCAAATCGTTCCGGATCCTCGACATAGTAGCCGAAAACCGTGGCCCGGCCCGGATTGTGGGCGGCTTCTTCCAGCAGTTTGGTAAAGCCATTGCCATAGAAAATATTATCGCCGAGCACCATGGCGACGGAGTCATCGCCGATGAATTCCTCGCCAATGATGAAAGCCTGGGCGAGGCCATCTGGAGACGGCTGCACCGCGTAATTCAGGCGCACGCCATACTGGCTGCCATCGCCAAGCAAATTGACAAAGCGGGGTGTGTCCTCCGGAGTGGATATGATCAGGATATCCTGGATACCAGCGAGCATCAGTGTCGACAGAGGATAGAAAATCATCGGTTTGTCGTAGATCGGCAGCAGTTGCTTACTGGTGACCAGCGTCAGGGGGTATAGCCTCGTCCCTGCTCCGCCAGCCAGAATGATTCCTTTCATAAAGGCCTCCCGTTGCGTTTGTATTTCTGTTGTTTGGGCCAATGACCTACTCGATATTATATCAGACCTGAATCAGGAATGGCGGTCAGATGGCAAGGTTTCCTTGCGGATCTTGCGAAATTTGGCGCAGCGGGTGAGCGGGGCCGGACGCGGCCGGAAGGCCGGGGACAGGAGCGCGGGGGGGCGCGGGGGGCGCGATGTGAGCGGGCACTGTTGCCGGCAAGAGGGTCGGACTTGGGAAAGGTCTGACCCTCTTGTAGGAATGAGAGTACGGCACCACGACAAACCCGACACAAGTGCCGGCAAGTGGATCCGGCACAGTCGTGAATCTGACACCTTTGCCGGCAACAGTGCCAGACGTGCGCTAAAACTCACCCTCAGCGTTGGTCGAAGCGGGCGTGTTTCTGGTTGAAGTTGGGGTTGTAATAGGGATCGGACTGGGCGATGGTTTGATGCCAGAGGGAATGAAAAAGGTCGTGATCCTCTGGATTGCCCAAGTGGCGGGCAAGTCGCTCGACGGTCAGCTGGCGCGAGTCGCGAATGGCTGCTGTTGCGTAGGGGGTGAAAAGGTGGCGCAGGCCTTGCTGGCTGAGGCGAAAGGCCAGGTCGAGGTCGAAAAGGTCGGTCTGGTAGCGTTCGTCAAACCCGCCGGCTGCCAGGAAATGGGTACGGGAAACAGCCATCAGGGTTTGTTCGGCGGCTGAAATGTTATTGACAAAGGACAGGCGGGCCATGTAGCCGGGCTCGCCATCAACTCGTCCGGCATGATAGCCGGAGAGGGAGCCGGAGATGCCGGTGGCCAGTCCAGCCTGGCAGATCAGGCCGCGGCGGGTGATTTTCCCGGTGGCCAGGCCGATATCGGGGCGCAGGGCTTGCCGGGCCAGTTCTTCCAGCCAGCCGGGCGACAGGGATTGGACCGTTCCGCTCAGGAATACGAGCAGGGGTTCCACGGCAGCACGGGCGATCTGGTTGATTTTTCCGCTGATGGACTCGCCGGATTGGACGGAAACGAGCGTCCAGTCAAGGCCTGCAGTCACCAGCGATTTTTCCCAGCGAGCCTTGTCCGCAGGTTTGTCCAGGAATCCCGCTGAAACCAGAAACACCCAGCGGGACTGGATGCTGCCAGACCGGGTGCCAAACTGCTGCCAATGACGCAGGTCGCGTGGGTCTCGGATATGGACGAAAACCAGCGCGCGCAAGCCTTGGGGCAGCGGATAACGGATCCGGTAGGTGGAAAGGATCGAATTGTTTTCGACCTGGCCGATTTGGCCTGGCTGCCCGGTCTGGCCTGTGCGCTGGAGATGGTTGGCCAGGGCCAGGCGGGCGGCGTCGAGGCAGTAAGGCTTGACCGAGATGTCGCTGGCCACGGATCCGCCATGGATGCGCCAGTAATAGAGGATCTGCGGGATGTGAACGATTTTCCGGGCTTGCTCGGACAGACGGAGGATGTAGTCGTAATCCTGGCTGCCGTCACAGACAGGATCGAAGCTGCCGATTTGCTCGGACAGGGCGCGGGCAAACACGGTCAGATGGCAGATGTAGTTATTGCTGCGAAGATTGTCCAGGGCAAAATCAGGCTTGAAATGGATCAGGCTGACCTGGGAGATGTCGCCGGCAAAATTCATTTCATCGCTGTAGATCAGGTCCGCGCCCTGGCTGACGATGACCTTGTGGACTTCGGCCAGGGCCTGGGGTGCGAGCAGGTCGTCATGGTCCAGCAGGGCGATGTAATCGCCGCTGGCCATGGCGAGGGCGGCGTTGGTATTGCCGGAAATTCCCAGGTTCTGGACCAGGCGCTGGTAAGTGATCCGGTTGTCCTGGGCGGCCAGGCGGGTGGCTTGCAGTTGGACGCGGTCCTGGTCACTGCCATCGGCGAGGCAGAGCTGCCAATGGGGGTATGTCTGGGCTTGGACCGAGGCAATCATCGCGGCCAGATGGTCAGGCTGGGTATTGTAGAGCGGCACGATGATCGAAAACAGAAGCGGCGGTGTTGCGGGGTCAACATCGCCTCTATACGTCTCCCCTGCCGCTGCCGTCCGCTCCGCTTGCTGCAAACGGGTAGCAAAAACCTGCCGGTCATTCATGCGACGCCATCGGTTTGAGAGCTTGACAAAAAGAATGCGTGGCCCCTGGTGAACCAGGATGGCAATGACTCGGCGCAACGCAGGTGCGATTTTAAAGAATCGGGCGGTGATCCTAGGCGGATTCATCGCAAGGACCGCCTGACTTGCCAGAATTCGCGCAGGGCCCGCCAGCCGATCGGGAAGATCTTGCTGAGGCGGATCGAGTTTTTGCCCGCCTGGCGGGGGTGGAAGGTGATCGGTACGTAACGGACCGGCAGCTGGTGGCGGGCCAGGAGGACGGACATGAGGGCATTGGTCAGGAAAAAGCCTTCGGGAATGGATTCCAGGCAGGTTTTCAGGGCATCGCGCCGGATCAGGCGGAACGGGGTGTTGGCATCCGTGACGGACACACCGAACACGAGCAGGATCAGGGTTTTGAGCACGAAGGCGACCAGGACACGGGGCAGGCCGTCGCCGCGATGGACACGGTGGCCGATCAGGGCTGCGAAATGCTCGCGTTCGCGCCAAAGGCAGCTGAATTCGCCCGGCTCCGTCTGGCCATCCGAATCGGTCTGGAAAACATAATCAGCACCGTGCTCGAGCGCCAGGTCATACCCCATGCGAATGGTGGCCCCGTGGCCGCTGTTTGCTTTTTTGATCACGAGGAGCTGGGGCAATTCGTCTTGCAAACCACTCAGGATGCTGGCGGTCTGGTCCTTGCTGCCATCATCCAGAATCATGAGCCGGGAGTCCGGACCACCGTGCTGAACCAGGACAGCGTGCCATTCACGCGCCACCACGGCGATCGTGGCCTCTTCATTGTAGGCCGGAATGACCATGTAGAGCGTTTCCCGGGCATCAAGAGCCATGTGACATCCTCCGCAGTTTTCGAATCGTGCGCCAGCGTTTCAGGCAGCGAACGGTCAAGGCCAGGCCCAGCTGGATGCGCCAGGCAAGCACTTGGCCGGGCGATCGTGGGGTCAGGGCACTCTGATTGTCGTCATGGCGCCGGTAACCGGTCAGGCGATCGGGGATAAAGCGCACCTGGCCTGTGAGTTCAGCCAAAAGGCCCAGCCACATATCATGCATCGGCAAGCTTGCTGGCAGGGGCAGGGCAATTTCCAGAAGTTCGCGCCGGAAAGCCAGGGTGCAGCCCTGATAGGTGTTGCGCCAGAAATTGACCCAGAAACCTGGGCGGCTGTGGCGCAAGGCATAAAACGATTGTGCCGTGACCTGGCCATCGGCGTTGATCAGTGCCGCATCGCTCTGGACCAGCCAGAGCCTGGGGAGACTAGACAAGACTTCGCTCAGGCGGGCGACCTTGCCAGCGTACCACAGATCATCCTGGTCGGACAGGAAAATGATCTCGCCGCGGCAGTGTTGCAGCGCATGGTCGAAATTGCCGATAATCCCGGGACGGCCTTGGTTGCGCAGCAGATGGATGCGTGGATCCTTTTGGGCCAGGTCCGCCAGGAAGTCCCAGGTGCCATCAGTCGAGCCATCGTCGGAGATGACCAGCTCATCCTGGGCCGCAAGCTGGTCCAGGATCGAAGCCACCTGCGCCGGCAGAAAAGCCAGGCCGTTGTAGGTGATCATGGCTACGGAAATCATGCGAGCTTGAAACCCCATTTGCGAAAATAGAGCCAGAGGGAATGGAAATGGATCCGGAACATCTTGAAACTGCGGTAAGAACCGCGCGACCAGGCATGCTCGACCATGGATGCTGGATCATAGAGGACTCTCAGACCGCGTGAGCGAACGGTGCGCGAGAGGTCGGCATCTTCGGCATAGAGGAAATAACGCGGGTCGAATCCGCCGATGGCGCGGCAATCGGCCGTGCGCATGGCCATCAGGCAGCCGGAGGCAAATTCGATCGCAAAAGACTGGTCGTAGTCCTGATCCTGGTACGTATGGTAGCGTTCGCGCCGGGCCAGCAGACGACCGGGTAAATAGCGCAAACCCAAGTCGAGGATGGTCAGGTCGCGCCGGGCCAGGTGCTGGACCTGACCGTCCGGATCGACAATTTTCGGCATGACCAGCCCAGTCTGCGGTTCGCTGTCCAGGCGCCGGACCAGAGCCCGGACCGAGTCTGCATTCAACACGTTGATGTCGGGATTCATCAGAACATGGATCCGGGATTCGAGGTGGGGCAGGACCTGGTTGTGGGCGGCGCCATAGCCACAATTGCCGTTCGCTGAATGGATCAAAGAGACCGGCAGCGGCCCTTTTTCAGCAGCGGCCTGTTCGATCAGGCGGATGGTCTCGTCGGTCGAGCCATTGTCGACCACATAAACATGGCCGCTCAGTTCTGGCGGCCAATGCTGGCGCAGTGCGCGCAAGGTGCTGGCTATCGTTCGCGCACTGTTATAGGTGACAATTCCGACTGAACAATCGATCATGCCTTCGTGCCAGGTCCTGCGGCTTGTTCACTGCGTTCACGGCGGATGTTGCGCAGTGTCAGGCCGATATCAAGCGACACCATCAGGAGGTTGAAAATATACAGGTAAATAACCAGATCTCGGGAATAGATCAGCTTGTGCAGGATGCCTGCAATGTAGCCGATCCAGATCGCAGCCATGAACAACAGGCTCTTGCCGGCTGCACGCCCGGTCTTGTAGCTTTTGTAGGCGGCAATCGGCCAGGACAGGCCAAAACAGCTCAGCATGATGATTTCAAAAACACTCATGGTCATTTTTCCTTTATGCAAGAATTGGGTCGATCAGCTGGCAGGCCTTGCCATACTGGTACTGGCCAAGAAGGGTCTGGACTTGGATCAGGATCTGCCTGTCGGTTTCCAGTTCCGTCTGCGCCAGGAGCTGGTCGAGCAGCCTGCGGCTGTTTTTCGGATCATGGACATCGAGGCTATGTCTGAGCTGCAGCCAGACCGCTCGATCGCGCACAGGTTGTGCGGGCGCAAGATCATCGGTTGACGTTGGACCTGGCTGCTGGTCGGTCACGGCAGGGGCATTTGCCACTGTACGGCCAAAGGCTGGCGACTGATACGCAGCCAGATAGGCTTCAGCCAGATCCATCAGGCGGCGCATGTTTTGGACCAGGCTGGCCAGGTCCTCTTTTTCAACATCCGTCAAGAAGCCCGGTGATGATTTCAGCTGCAATTCGACCGCTTTGGCCTGCTGCTGCACCACCATGCTACCGACATGAGCGGTGGTTGATTTTGCCGTATGGCAGAAACGGACCAGTTCCGAGCGATCGTTTTGCCCGATCAGCCGGTCGATCCGTTCCTCCAGGTTCTGGTGGTGGTCGACAAAGCTGCGCAGAAGGGTCTCGAAAATAGCCTGGTTGTCCATGACCAGGGCCAGTCCAGCCGCAGGGTCGAAAAACGCGCCAGCCATCAGAGGGTCGGGTAGGAGCCCTTGAGGGTGAAGCAGTCGAGGATGTGGCCGTCCATGGCCTTGTGCAGCTCATTGAAGTAAAAGCCCGGTTTGAGATCGAGCAGGCAATCAAGGGCATAGACATGGATCTCATACAGGTGATCGGTGTCCGGCGGACTCATGCCACCATAGACGCTCGCTGCCAGACGATCGAGACCACCGAGCTTACCAGACCAGCTATTGGTTCCCTGGATGTAGTCGGTTGCCGTGACACTCTCATTAGCCTGCAGCTCAGGCCGCTGCAGGTTGGCCACGAGCCAGTGGATCCAGGAAAAACCACAAACCGGAACGGCGTCCTTGTCTTCGATCACGATGGCATAGCTGACGGTACCGGCAGGCGCCTCGGCAATGGACAATGGCAGCGAATAGGTCACCATCTGCCCAGGTTTGTTGCGATGTCCGCGCTGGCCGTACACATCCGCGATGATGCCATCCTGAATACCTGCGCTGGTTACTTTCATTGCACGTGTGTCTCCTTCGCATGTTTTTCAAGGCAGTCCCGGCACAAGCCATACAAGGTCAGTCGTTGCTCAGAAACGCGATGGCCGGATGCCTCGAGATTTTTCACAGCATCCGAGGGACCGATGCCCTCCAGGTCGAAGATCTGGCCGCATGACCGGCAGACAAAATGGGCATGGCTGTCGGTGCGGGCGTCGTAGATCTCTTTCTGGCTGCTGTGGCCGACGATCTGAACCTGGCCGCTCTCGGTCAGGATACCGAGATTGCGGTAGACTGTAGCCACCGAAATGTCGGGATGATCAGCCCGGACCCGGTTATAGATATCGAGGGCACTGAGATGGCCCTCAGCCTTGAGGGTGTCGAGCACCCACTGGCGTTGGTTGGTATGGCGACGTTCGACCATAAAAACCTCCATGCCGGCGC
>DIGA01000069.1 GCA_002419365.1 Mageeibacillus sp. UBA5734
TTGCGGCTGAGGGTAGATCAGCCACGCTGGCGTTGAGTGTTCCATGGTTTTAGTATAGGATAATTTGGAACTGGATTCAGTAAGACAGGCAACGGAGCACCGATTGGATAAAAATCACACCCCCGTCATTCCCCTTGTGGACAAAATTGGCTATGGCCTGGGCAATCTGGGCGTTGGCATTGCCATGCAAGTCATTGGAGCCTATTTCGTCTTCTTTGCCACAGCCATCCTTGGCATCCCCGGGAGTCTGGCCGGCCTGGCGGTTGGCATCAGTGTCTTCTGGGATGCCGTGACCGATCCATTGATGGGATACCTTTCCGACCAGACCCGTACGCGTAAGCTGGGTCGGCGCCATCCTTACCTGATTGCTGGCAGCCTGGGCATTGCAGCCACTGTCTACCTGATCTGGATCATTCAGCCCAGCTGGCAGACCGGGGCCAAATTTGCCTTGATGTTCATCATCCTCATGGTCTTCAAGTCCGCCATGACCGTCTACATCACACCGTACACCGCACTGGGTGCGGAGCTCTCGACCGACTACAATGAACGGACCCAGATCCAGGGCATCAAGACGATCTTCTTCCTGTCAGGCCTGGCCCTGGTTTCTGTCGCCGGCATGTATTTCTTTTTCCAGCCCACACCAGACTTTCCTGTCGGCCAGCTCAATCCCCGGTCCTACCGCAATATCGGCCTGGCTGCAGCCATCCTGACGGTAGCCTCAGCCGGGATCTGCTTTGGCCTGACTGCCAAATACATACCGCGACTCAGGCGCAGCATGCCTGCTGCAGCAGATAACAGACCGGTTCATGCTTTGCTCAAGTCGATTCAGGACACGGTCAAAAACCGGCCCTTTCGTGCCACGGCTTTCAGTTATCTGTTCAACAACCTGGCGTCAGCACTTTTGAGCAGCATTGGCCTGCATGTCTTCACGTACACCTTTCATCTTTCAAGCCAGCAGATCGCCCTGGTCCTTGGCCTGCAATTTCTCATCAGCATCATATCGCAGCCCATGTGGGCCGCAGTTTCGCGCCGGATGGACAAAAAACCGGCCCTGCATCTTGGCCTGGCATTTGCCAGTGCCGGCAGCCTTGTCTTCATCCTGCTCGTCCTTTTTCGCCAGGACCTCCAGGCCAATCCTTACGTGTTCATTCCCTTTTCCCTGCTGACAGGCGTGGGTACCGGAGCCCTTTTTACATTACCGCTGTCCATGGTGGCCGATACGATTGATTTCGATGAATTACGGTCAGGACAACGAGCAGAAGGCCTCTATTACGGCAGTCTGACCTTGTATTACAAGGCCTCCCAGGCAATCGCCATTTTCCTGATCGGGATCCTGCTCGACTTGATCCGGTTCGATGCCAGCCTGCCCGTGCAAAGTGACGTCACGACGCTCAGTCTGGGGCTGCTTCTGGCGGTCGGTTCCTTGCTCAGCTTTGGCTTGTCCTATCTGAGTTTGCGTGGCTATGACCTCGATGAAGAAAAAGTCCAGGCGATCCAGGCCAGGATCGGGGAGATCAAGGCAGGTGCATGAAATGGCAATCCAACAGGAAGCCAAACCAGAGCGAAGCCCAGCTTATTCGCAAAATAATCTATCCCAGGCACCGTCGCCCTATTTGCGCCAGCACAAGGACAATCCGGTCTGGTGGCAAGACTGGAGCGAAGCGCTTCTGGCCGAGGCGGTCCGCCTTGACATGCCCTTGTTCGTATCATCCGGTTATGCCACCTGCCACTGGTGCCATGTCATGGCCAGCCAGGCATTCTCCGATCCGGCGGTGGCCACAGTCCTCAACGAGTCATTTGTCTGTGTCAAAATCGACCGCGAACTGCGACCCGATATCGACCAGTTCCTGATGCAGTATCTGGTTGAAATGAGTGGTCAGGGAGGCTGGCCCTTGAATGCTTTCCTGACACCAGACCTCAAGCCGATTTTCGCTTTGACCTACGCCACTCCGGAACAGTTTGTCCGGATGGCTGGTCAAGTCTCACTGTTCTATGCCGGCCGCAAACAAGAGATCCCCCGGTATCGGCCGGAGTCGGACCGGCCGCTGGCTCATCTGGACAGCAGCACGGCAGCAGAAAAGCAGGAGCCTGTCACTTTGCAGCCAGACCTTTCGGACAGTCTGCCAGGTCTGTCCCAGGAACAGGAACTCTGTGAACACTTGCTGCGCTGGCATGATCCCAGCCATGGCGGGTTTGGCAGTGGGCAAAAATTCCCACCCCACAGCTCCCTGCTATTCTGGCTTTATGAATGGCAGGATGCAGCCAGTGAGCCTGCCCGTGCAGCCTGCCGTCAGACGTTAGATGCCATGATGATGAGGGGTTTGCATGACCATCTCCAGGGCGGTTTATTCCGATACTGTGTCGACCGGCAGTGGACTATCCCCCATTTTGAGAAAATGCTTTATGACCAGGCGATGGCACTCTGGGTCTATGCTCTGGCGGCGCGTCAGACGGGTTTTCCTGCCTACCGGGATATGGCGTTTGCCATCATACGTTGCCTGGACGAGACGTTTGCCCTGGATGGACATTATCTCACTGCACTCGATGCAGACACCGACCATCGGGAAGGTGCCACCTATGTCTGGTCCGAGTCCGAGCTCATATCATTTTTGTCCAGGCAAGAATTTGAATTGTTGCAAACGGCCTTCGACCTGTCAGCACAAAACCAGTTTGGTGGGAAAATCCATCTCGTTCGGCGCCAGTTGGGCGCTCTGGATCTGGACCGGGAAAAGCTCATGGCTCTGGAAAGAAAATTGCTGGCCATTCGGAAGCGCCGTCCCCAACCCCAGGCGGATGAGAAAATCTTATCCGGGCAAAATGCCTTGCTGGCAGTCGCTCTGATTCAGGCCGGCCGCTTTTTGAAGGAGCCTTCGCTCGAAGAGAAGGGCAAGCAGCTGGTCGAAAACATCCTGGAACGCTTCTGGACGGGCGATTCTTTACGGCATGCTGTTTATGGACTCGAGACGATGACCCAGCCCTTCCTGTTCGATGCCGCTGCCCTGTTACTGGCGGTCTGCCTGCTCGCAGAGTCAGACCCGGAACGCTGGCTGGACTTAGTTGCCACGCTCGTCCCAGCTGTCCGGCGATTTGAGACATCGGATGGCTGGTTGGAATCCCTGGCGCCGGATTTCCAACCGGTGCCGGCAGGCTGGTTTGACTCACCGATCCCTTCGCCGGTCAGCCTGGCGGAATTTGCGCTGACCTATGCCGCGTACCTGATGGGTGATGACGTTTCGACCCTGCCCTGGCGCCAGCCCTATGGCGCCGATTTTGCCAATCTGGCTGCCATGCTGGCCAATGGTGGATTTCACGTCTGGACCAGCCCGCAAGCCTTGTCATGGACCAGCCTGCCTGCCAACAGCATCCAGCTGCGAGGAACGCCTGCGACCGACTGTTACCGCGGTACCTGCCATCCTTACTGAATCTTCACCGCATGGACCACGAAACGGGCATTGTCGACCTCGTATGAGCAAGTCAGCAAAGTCAGGATTTGTTGCTCCGCCGTCACGTCGATGCCGTAGTCAAAGTCTGATTTTTCGATCAGGGTATCCAGAAAAGCCTGGTACTCTGCATCGTTGGAAAAAATGGTCTGGATGACATAGAAGTCGGTAGTCATGACATAGCTGGCAAAAACCTGCCATTCGGTCATGCCGTCCAGGGTTTCCAGAATGATCCGGTTGTTTGTCCGGGCGAAATCCTCCTCCTTGAAATACCTCAGGTTATGGAACATCGTGCCGTCTTTCATATTGTGGCCGTACAGGATGCTGTGACGGCCGGCAAACGAACCGGTATTGCGGAAATCCTGGTAGATCGCGCCGGCAATGTCCTTGTTGCCCAGATAATCGTGCTTGAGGTAGAAGTCATTGTCAGTGCCGCAGACGACTGGATCGTCGATCCGGGTGCCCGGGATCGTCAACCAGGCAACGGCATCCGGATTTTGCGCCCGGACTTCGGCCAGCCGGTCCGAGACCACATAGGGAATTGGCGTGGGGGTGGGCTGGAGAGTGGGTGCAGGTGTTGGCGTCAGCGTGGGACTGGTCTGTGACTGGGTCGCACTGGTTGTAGCGGCACTGTCCTGGACGGTGTTGTTGCGCTGGACCAGGATACGGATGAACATGCTGATTGTCACGATGACGACAATCGCCACCAGAATGAACTCGATCCGGATGGCCCGGACAATCCAGCGCTGGATCTTGATGGGGTCGAACATGGTTACCTCTCTGGCTCATGCGAACTGGATGGGTTGCAACGCCTGTGCGCTGCGCTGTGTACAAAGCTTGGTGTCTATTACACCACAACTGGTGATGAAAAGGGACCCCCATGCGGGAGTCCTTTCCACTGAAAAAGGACCCCCTTCAAGGGAGTCCTTTCCACTGAAAATCTAAAAGCGGGGATCGGTCGCCGAGTGTCGCTTCTTCGCAGTAGACCGGCCTTTAGACTTTGAACAGTAAATCAGAGTAGGTCGGCAACGGCCAATAGTCAGCATCGACCAGGGTCTCCAGCACGTCGGCATCAGCACGCAGCTCATTCATGGCAGCAAAGACGAGGTCGCGATAGGCTTCAGCCTGGGCTTTGGAGTCGCCATGCAGATTGGTGGCAGTATCGAGCGCTTTTTCCAGTTTGGCGATGTTGGCGTACAGTGATTTCATCGCCACATTGACTTTGCCAAACAGTTCCTTTTCGACGGAGATATCTCCACCAACGGCATCGATGCTGGCCATGGACGAGGCCAGGTCGGCCTTGAAGTTGATGACGGCTGGCAGGAGCTGGCGTTTGGCAATTTCCACCGCGGTCAGACCTTCGATGTTGATCGTCTTGACGTAGATCTCGTACTGGATCTCGGTCCGGGATTCCATTTCAATCCAGGAGAGAATGCCGTGCTTGGCCATCAGGGCCTTGTTTTTCTCAGCATTGATTGCGGCGATGGCATCGACTGTGGTGCGGATATTGGCCAAGCCTCTGCGGGCTGCTTCCTCGACCCATTCGTCGGAGTAGCCATTGCCATTGAAGATGATGCGCTTGTGGTTCTTGATGACTTCCAGGATGATCGCATTGGCTTCTGTTTCAACATTTTCAGCTTTTTCCAGTCGGTCAGCGACCTGGCTGAAAATTTCAGCGACGGCTGCGTTGAGGGTGAAGTTGCACTGGGCAACGGACTGGGACGAACCGACCATGCGGAATTCGAATTTGTTGCCGGTAAAGGCGAACGGAGAAGTCCGGTTGCGGTCAGTGGTGTCTTTGAACAAGGACGGCAGGGAAGAGGTGCCGAGTTCGAGCAGGCCGCCAACTTTGCTGGACGTTGCACCGCCACTCTTTTCGATCTGCTCGAGGATGTCGGTCAGCTGGTCACCGAGGAAGATCGAGATGATCGCCGGCGGGGCTTCATTGGCGCCGAGACGGTGATCATTGCCTGGGCTGGCGGCAGAGGCGCGCAGCAGATCGGCATAGACATCGACAGCGCGGATAACGGAAGTCAGAACCAGAAGGAACTGCAGGTTCTCGTGCGGGGTCTTGCCTGGTTCGAGCAGATTCTGGCCATCGTCCGTGCCCATGGACCAGTTGTTGTGCTTGCCCGAACCATTGACACCGGCAAATGGTTTTTCATGCAGCAGGCAGACCAGGCCATGGCGCAGGGCGACCTTTTTCATGGTTTCCATGGTCAGCTGATTGTGGTCGGTAGCAATATTCGTGGTGGTGAAGATCGGCGCCAGCTCATGCTGGGCCGGTGCAACTTCGTTGTGCTTGGTCTTGGCAGAAACGCCCAGCTTCCACAGCTCGGAGTCCAGGTCAGACATGTAGGCGGCAATGCGGTCCTTGATCTGGCCGAAGTAATGGTCTTCCAGATCCTGGCCTTTGGGAGGCTTGGCACCAAACAGGGTGCGGCCGGTCAGCATCAGGTCGAGGCGCTGGTCAAACAGCTTCTTGTCGATCAGGAAATATTCCTGCTCGGGACCGACGGTGGTGGTGACTTTGCTGGTGGTGGTGTTGCCCAGGGCGCGCAGGACACGCAAGGCCTGGCGGTTGAGGGCGTCCATCGAGCGGAGCAGAGGAGTCTTCTTGTCCAGTGCTTCACCCGTATAGGAGGCGAAGGCGGTTGGGATATAGAGGCTGCCGTCCTTGACGAAGGCTGGCGAGGTGCAGTCCCAGGCGGTGTAGCCGCGGGCTTCAAAGGTGGCACGCAGGCCGCCGGACGGGAAAGAAGAGGCGTCTGGTTCACCTTTGATCAGTTCTTTGCCGGAAAATTCCATGATCACGCGGCCATCGAGGGTCGGCGAAATGAAGGAATCGTGTTTTTCAGCGGTGACGCCAGTCAGGGGCTGGAACCAGTGGGTGAAATGGGTGGCACCTTTGGAAATGGCCCAGTCTTTCATCGCCGAGGCGACCACTTCAGCGACTTGAGGATCCAGCGGGATGCCTTCCTCAATGGTCTTGCGCAAGGACTTGTAAATCGCCTTGGGCAGGACAGTTCTCATGACGGAATCATTGAAGACATTGCTGCCAAAGATCTCGGCCATATTGATCACATTGGTTTCGGTGGTCATGCTCATCGTGAAATCCCCTTTCATTGCTACGAGCGCCCCGGTCATTGGACCGGTTGGAACGGTTCGTCTGTGGCTGCCAGGTGCCTGCCTTCAGCAGATATTAGCCAGCTGTTGGCAGACGACCGCTTAAATAAAAAAGAGAGTGAAATAAATCCCGCGCGAGATTCATAAACACCCTTGTTTATCCAAGCCATGCTATCGGATCGTAATAGCATCTGTAGCCGTCACTATTCGTTTGATGGAATTTAGTGTAACACAATTCGTCCATTCTGCAAGTCCAATGCATACAAATTTCATATTGAAAAATGAACAAAATTGCACCGGTCCAGCCCGCCCGCCTTTTATGCAACGTGATAGAATGAAGGTAGCAATGCTGCACAAGGCTACCTGACGGCTCTGGCTGCAGGTCAGGCACAAGGCGAAACGGGAGGCTTGAAGCCATGCAAGTAGGCATTCCCAGGGAAATCAAGAACAATGAAAACCGGGTGGCTATGACTCCTGCCTGCGTCCATGACCTGACCGCACAGGGAGCTCGGGTGACCGTCGAGACGGGTGCTGGACTGGGCAGTAGTTTTTCCGATGACGACTATCGCGCTGCCGGCGCTGTGATCGGGACCGCAGCGGACGCCTGGGCTTGCCGGCTGGTGGTCAAGGTCAAGGAGCCCCAGCCATCCGAATACGGCTACTTCCGGCCAGACTTGATTTTATTCACGTTTTTGCATCTGGCGGCCAATGAAACACTGGAAGCTAAGCTGCGCGAAACGAAGGTGAAAGCCATCGCCTATGAGCTCGTCCAGCTGCCGGACGGGTCGTTGCCCTTGCTGGCGCCGATGTCGGAAATTGCCGGTCGCCTGGGGGCCATGATGGCCGAATATTATCTGCAAAAGACCCAGGGCGGCCGCGGCCTTCTGGCTGGTGGTGTACCGGGCGTGGAAAAGGCCCGTTTCACCATTATCGGGGCCGGGACTGCTGGCCGGGCTGCGTTGCAGGCCGTTGTTGGCATGGGTGCGGATGTCACCATCCTCGACAACCAGATCGCCAAGCTGGCGCGGCTGGAGGAACAATACCAGTCCAGGGTCCGGACCTTGTTCTCCAATCGCAAAAATCTGGAAGATGCTGTCACAGCTTCAGATGCAGTCATTTCCACGGTTTTGGTACCGGGAGCCAGGGCACCGCACCTGGTCACGTCCGACATGGTCCGGCGCATGTCCACGGGCAGTGTGATCGTGGACATCGCGATCGACCAGGGCGGCTCCGTCGAGACGATCCCCCACAGCACCACGCACGATGACCCTGTCCTGGTCATCGATGGGGTGATCCACTATGCTGTCGCCAACATGCCTGGGGCTGTGCCGCGGACGGCCACGACCGCACTGTCCAATGCCACCTTGCCGTATGTGCTGCTTCTGGCCGAGCACGGACTGGCTGCCTTGGACATCACGCCGGAACTGGCCCGGGCCATCTTGCATGTTGAATAGAGGTGATAACATGACAGAACCAGACTCTCGAACGGACATTCTATTGCTGGCGGAACAGGCGCGCCAGTTTTTCAAGCACCAGACTCAGGCTGTCCGGACCTGTCTGGACCGCCTGGATGCAGGAGAGGAGGATCCAGAACTGATCCATGACCTGCGTGTGGCCGCCCGGCGATTCACCAGCCTGATCAGGCAAACCGAACCTTATCTCGATCCCGCCTGGTGCCGCCAGGCTGCAAAAAGCCTGCGCCCGGTGCGCAAGGCGACCAATCGTCTGCGCGATACGTCGGTCCTGATCGCCCGCATGGCAACCGTGACGCCCGGACAGGCGCCAAGCCAGGCTTGGACGGACCTGGTTGACTGGCTGCGGCATGAGCAGCATAAACACCTGGAGAAGGCCCGGCAAAAGTTAGTGGCCCAGAAATTTCGCCAGCAGCTGGAGCAGCTGGATGCTTTCCTCGGCGACCAGGCTTCCACGTCCAGGTTGCTGCGTACAGAACCCTCCAAGAGTGATCTTTACGCTCTGTATAGTCTTGAAGGCGTCCGGACGGCCCTGTTGTTCCGCCAAACGGCGACCCTTCTGGCACAGCGTCAATGGATCGTCGCGGAATCCGAGCTGCCGGCAGAAGTCCTGGCTGACCCCGTTCTGGCGGCCGGTTTTCTTGCGATCGCACCGGAAGTCATCCACCGGATCCGACTCGCAGCCAAGGATTTCCGCTATGCCCTCGAATTCCTGGCTCCCGTGCTGCAACCTGAGCCACTGGCTGCCTGGTTGAGCTCCTTCCGGACCTTGCAGGACCAGTTGGGCACCATCCATGACCTCGACCTCGCCCTGGAGCGCATCGCCAGTCTGGAAAAACATGGACCGGACAGCAAGCCGGCGCAAGACTGGCTTGAACTGTGCTCGACATTGAAAAGAGCCTGGCGCGAAGAACGCCAGACTCTGGTGGATCAATTGCAGACTCAGTGGTCTGATTGGACGGCTGAGCGGTACGAATGCAAGATTTATGATCTGATCTTTCAAAAATAGGGCGTGCCGAGAATTAAATCCACGTTGTTCCTGAGATTTGAAAAGACCCTCAGGCCGGCGCCGTGACCTCAGGCAGAGGTACCGACCCCTGGGACAACAGGCGCAACAAAGGTCCGTGTGGCCAGTTCGCTGTCGATCATGAGCAGGGCATTTGGATTGCCGTTGGCCAGTTTGAGCTTGTCGAGCAAATCATTGACATTGCCTTCTTCTTCGACTTGCTCGGTGACGTACCACTGCAGGAAAATGTAGGCGGCATGGTCACCAGATTGCATGGCCATGGTAGCCAGGTGGCCGATTGATTCTGTGACCAGTTTTTCATGCTCGAGGACGGCCTCAAAGACTTCCAATGGGCTGGACCAGGCGCCGCTGGGGTCTGCCAGCGCGGCAAAAGAAACAGATTCGCTTCTGGCATGCAGGTAGTGGACCAGATTCTGGGCGTGGGCGAGTTCCTCCTGATACTGGACATAGGTCCAGTTAGCCGCACCTTTGAGTCCATTGTTGGCGAAATAATTGGACATGGCCAGATACAAGAAGGCACTGAAATATTCCTTGTTGATCTGCTCGCTGAATGCCTGTACGAGGGGTTGTTTCATTGTAAAATCCTCCTTGGTCGTCCTGTCAGCTGCCGGTTGGATACGGTCAGGCTGATTACTGCGTTTAATCTTTGGGATCGAATTTGATCTTATTATAGTCCAATGCAAGGTTATTGAGAAGCTTTATCGTTTTTTTGAATATGCCATCCACGGGACTATGCCCATTTATAATCCTGGTGCTATTTGACTTTTTTAAGAAGCATTGTCACACCAAGGATGTCATTTTCCAATTCGGCACATTCGGACATCTGACTTTTCAAGTATTGTTCAAACAGACCGGCCTTTTCGGGATAACTGTCCATAAGTTCGCTTGTTCTTCGAGCTAAGCATTCCATCTGCTCATCCAAGACACTGGATAGTTCAGCATCGCTGACGGACTGATCTGCCACCAGTTCGAATCCAGATTGTCTGATGACTTCCAGCCATTTTTCCTTCGTCAGATAAGGCTTTTCAGATTGAGATCTGGCATACCCATCATCAAGTAAGACATAGCCCTCTCTTTTTATGGTTGCGGATAATTTAACAAGTGTTTCCAGCTGGTTCCCAAGCACATCACCCACAGCCCCCAAAATCACTATGTCATGATTCTTTTCAAAGATTACTGATTCATTGATGTCTCCAGTCAGATACTCACAGAGTGATTGAACACCATATTCCCGGGATTTCTGTCGTGCAACTTCGATGAAATCTGACATGATATCAATCCCTTTGACCCGACAGCCAAATTTCTCGGCAATGTGGATACTCACCGCACCCTTTCCACAAGCAAGGTCCAATACCCGAGTCGTTTCGTTCACGTCAATATTTTCTGAAATCAAATGAATCATATCGTTCGGCGAAGATCCCAGCTCCCAAAGGTCTTGAAGCAAATACGGTAAGTATGGGATCAAATCAGTCGATTCCGCAGTCAGTGATTTGGCTAATTTCTCTTCGATAGATGGCATTCCCATGCACTCCTGATCATTTCAAACCGATAGACCGTGTTCATTTCATCTTATCATGAATGGTTTTTGCCAGTTAGTCTGTTGTCCTACAGGAACCTTTCTGTCCTAAAAGTTATCGGGGCAACATTGCAGCTGTCCAAAGGATCGCTATAATGGAAACATTGAAGTGCCTTCAGTTGGATGGCACATGAAGGAGGTCCGTTCTGTGTATCCCATCGTCCACAAGCAAATCCTCAATCCAACCGTTGTCCGGCTGGATGTTGCTGCCCCTTTGATCGCCCGCAAAGCCAAGCCTGGCCAGTTCATCATGTTGCGTGTCGATGAGGAAGGGGAGCGCATTCCCCTGACGATCGCCGACTATGACCGGGAAAAAGGCATTGTGTCAATCATTTTCCAGCTCGTCGGCAAAACAACCCAGGCTCTGTCGGAAATGAACGAAGGCGACAGCATCCTTGACTTTGTCGGACCTCTGGGTACGGCTTCCCATTTAGAGGGATACAAGCGCGTAGCCGTCATCGGTGGCGGCCTTGGCACAGCGATCGCCTATCCCCAGGCAAAAGCCTTGCACCAGATGGGCGCTGTCGTGGACATCATCGCCGGTTTCCGCAACCAGGACCTGGTCATCCTCGAGGAGGAGATGCGGGCGGCCTGCACCAATCTCTACCTGACCACCGATGACGGGTCCTATGTCCGCAAAGGTTTTGTCACGGATGTGCTCAAAGAACAGATCGAAGCCGGTGCCGGTTATGACCTGGTGATCGCGATCGGTCCGCTGATCATGATGAAAATGATCGCAAACCTGACCCGACCCTACGGTATCCATACCATTGTCAGCATGAATTCGATCATGGTCGATGGCACCGGCATGTGCGGCGGCTGCCGCCTGACGGTTGGCGGCGAGACGAAATTCGCCTGCGTCGACGGTCCGGACTTTGACGGCCATCTGGTCGATTTCGACGAGGCCATGCGCCGCAGCCAGATCTACAAGAACAACGAAAAAGAATCGATGGACAAGCACATCTGCCGTCTGACCGGAAAGGAGTCCTGAAAACCCATGCCGAACATGTCTTTGAAAAAGGTCCCGATTCCGGAACAAGATCCCCAGATCAGAAACCGCAATTTTGCCGAGGTCGCCTTTGGCTATACGCCGGAAATGGCGATGGAAGAAGCCACCCGCTGCCTGCAGTGCAAGCACAAGCCTTGTGTCGCCGGCTGTCCGGTCCGGGTGCGCATCCCGGAATTCATCGAGAAAGTCGCCGCTGGTGATTTTGAGGAAGCCTACCACATCATCACCTCGACCAATTTCCTGCCTGCCGTCTGTGGCCGTGTCTGCCCCCAGGAGACCCAGTGCGAACAGGTCTGTGTCCGGGCGATCAAGGGCGAATCGGTCGCCATCGGTCGCCTGGAGCGCTTTGTCGCCGACTGGTACATGGAAAACCGCAAGCCCCGCCTTGACAAGGCACCCGCCAAGAATAAGAAGGTCGCCATCGTCGGTTCCGGCCCGGCTGGCCTGACTTGCGCCAGTGACCTGGCCCAGCTGGGCTACGATGTCACAATTTTCGAAGCCTTCCATGTGCCCGGCGGTGTCCTGATGTATGGCATCCCGGAATTCCGCCTGCCCAAGGTCATTGTCCAGGAAGAGATCGACAACCTGCGAAAACTCGGGGTCAAGATCGAAACCAACATGGTCATCGGCAAGATTCTGACGCTCGACGAGTTGCACGACATGGGCTTTGAAGCCATTTTCATCGGTACCGGCGCCGGTTTGCCCAGTTTTATGAAAATCCCGGGCGAAAATCTCAACGGTGTCTATTCGTCCAATGAATTCCTGACCCGGATCAACCTGATGAAAGCCTATAAATTTCCAGACTGGGACACACCAATCAAAGTTGGCAAGCGCGTGGCTGTTGTCGGCGGTGGCAATGTCGCGATGGACGCGGCCAGAAGCGCCAAGCGTCTCGGTGCTGAGGAGGTCTACATCGTCTACCGCCGCTCCGAAGCCGAGCTACCCGCCCGTCTTGAGGAAGTCCACCATGCCCAGGAAGAAGGTATCATTTTCAAATTGTTGACCAATCCAGTCGAAATCCTGGGTAATGAGCAAGGCTGGGTGACTGGCCTGGCCTGTGTCGAAATGGAGCTGGGTGAACCGGACAGCTCCGGCCGCCGCCGCCCGATCGAGAAAAAGGACTCGCGCTTTGAGCTGCCCATGGACACCGTGATCATTGCCATTGGCCAGTCGCCCAATCCATTGATCAAGATGACAACGCCCGGCCTGGAAACTCAGAAATGGGGCGGCATCGTGGTCGACGAAAGCACCATGGCCACCAGTAAAATGGGTGTCTATGCCGGCGGTGACGCCGTAACCGGTGCTGCAACCGTCATCCTGGCCATGGGCGCGGGCAAAACAGCCGCTGAAGCCATTGATGCCTACCTGACATCCGGCGTCAATCCCGTTTCGCCGGAACATGAAGCCTGTGTCCTCGGCTCCCAGAAAGAAGAGTACTAAACCGCAAGGCAGGAAGGCAGGTCGTTATGAAATACGTACGCATCAAGTTCAATGGACAACCCAGCTGGGGCGAGCTGTCCCATGAGTCCGTCCATCTTTTGGACCAGGCGCCTTATGAGGGCGGCCAGAAAACAGGCAAAGTGCTGGCTCTATCAGACTGCGAATTGCTGGCACCCTGCCAGCCGAGCAAGATCGTCGCCGTGGGCAAGAACTATCATGACCACATCAAGGAATTCGATGCCCAGGTCCCGGAACGGCCGATCCTGTTCATCAAGCCATCCACCTCGATCCAGGATCCTGGTAAACCAATCGTCCTGCCACCCCAGACGCTGAGCAGCCGCGTCGATTATGAAGGGGAACTGGCCCTGGTGATCGGGAAAAAGGCGTCCCATGTTTCGGTCGCCGATGCCGCCCAGTATATTCTCGGCTACACGATCCTCAACGACGTGACCGCCCGAGACCTGCAGAAGCTGGACGGCCAGTGGACTCGGGCCAAGGGTTTTGACACCTTTGCCCCGGTTGGACCGATCCTGACCGATGAAGTGGATCCGGCCAATCTCCAGATCACGACCACACTCAACGGACATGTGCGCCAGCAAGAGTCGACCGCGCAACTGATCTGGTCTATCCCCGAGCTTCTGGCATTCATCACCCAGGCAATGACCCTGCTTCCTGGCGATGTCGTTACGACAGGCACGCCGGCTGGAGTCGGACCGATGCTGGCCACAGACACCGTTGCCGTGACCATCGAAGGCATCGGTACGCTGCAAAATCCGGTCATCGCCAGTCCGTATTCACAAGACTGATCTGCAGGTGCCCTGCGGGATGTTGTTGCTCCTCGACCATTACGATTCATTCACGCACAACCTGGCCCGGTATTTTAAACGGCTCGGCGCATCGGTCGACCTCAGGGAAGAGGACCGCATCGCCCCCGCAGATTTGAATCCAGCGAACTACAGTGGTCTGATCCTGTCACCGGGTCCCGGCCGGCCGGAACAGGCCACTGCTGCTCTCCAGTTGCTCGACTGCTGGGCTGGCCGCCTGCCCATCCTGGGCATTTGCCTGGGCCACCAGATCATTGCCCATTATTTCCAGGCAGCCGTGGTCCAGGCACCCCGGCCGCGCCATGGGTACAATTCGCTGGTCCAGCATGATGGCGCCGGCCTTTTTACAGGTCTGCCATCGCCTTTTTCTGCCACGCGCTACCATTCACTGGTGGTCGATCCGGCAACTTTGCCATCCGATCTGATCGCCAGCGCCTGGTCCCTGGATGACCAGGTTGTCATGTCGTTGCGCCACCAGACCCTGGCGATTGAGAGCGTCCAGTTTCACCCTGAGGCGCTTCTGACTGAGCACGGTCTGTCCTTGCTGCAGAATTTCGTGGCCCGATGCCAGGGACAGGGAACTGGCAACCGCCAGGAAGGTGGCGCAGGATGAGCCCGATAAGCCTGGCTGTGGTGCCCTGCACGTGCCAGCCGGTTCGAGTCGCAACGGTTGTGCAGGCCAGTCTCGACTTGGCTCACGATGATGGCTTTGTCTTCCTCGATTCTGGAGCTTTGCCGGAATCGGACCAGCACACATCAGCGGGGCGCTTTTCTGTCCTGGCCCTGGATCCCTGGCTGGATATTCGTTACCGAGACCAGAAAACCTGGCTCAATGGTGAACGTGCCCCTGAGGATCTTTTCACCACCATCCGGACCTTCCTCAGGCAGCATGCCAAGGATTTTCCTGGAATCATGCCGCTCGATATCCCTTTCCAGGGCGGGCTGATCGGCTATTTTGCCTATGATCTGGCCGCAGCGCTGGATCCGGAGCATCTGCCCTTGCCTGTGGCATCCGACCATGCTGTGCCCTTGGCCTGGCTCAGGGCCTACGACCGGATGATTGTTTTCGACAACCGGGCACAACAAGCCTGGCTCATGGCCTGGGGCCAATTGCAACCAGCCCAGCAAGCCCTGGACAGCTTGCAGGCTGCCTTGCTGGCAGCGCATTCAACCTCAGGCGACATCAAGTCCGTTAGCGTGTCCCAGACGGCGGAGCAAGCGGGAATTGCCCCGCACAGGATGGCAAACACGATGCCAGCCACGGATCTGGACCCTGCTCAGGTCGAATCGAATTTCACCCGATCTGACTATCTGGAACGTGTCAGTCAAGTTCGCAACGCGATCGGGGCCGGGGAGGTCTATATCCTCAATCTGGCCCAGCGCTTGACACTGCCGCCGCCGTCCGATCCGTACCAGACGTACCTGAAACTGCGCCAACAATCACCGACTCCCTATGCTGCCTTTCTCACGCATCCTGACCTGGCGATCCTGTCTTTTTCGCCCGAGCTTTTCCTGAAAATTTCCGGCCGCCAGGCGATCACGCGACCGATCAAAGGGACGCGGCCGCGCGGCCTGACGCCCGAGCTCGATGCAACGAACCGGCAGGCTTTGCTCCAGAGCGAGAAGGACCGGGCTGAACTCCTGATGATTGTCGACCTCGAGCGCAACGACCTCAGCCGCGTCTGTACGCCTGAGTCGGTGACCGTCCAGGATCTTTACGGCCTGGAAAGCTATGCCACGGTACACCACCTGGTTGCGACGGTCAGCGGAGAACTGGCTCCGGAGCAGGATGCAGTCAGCTGCTTTGCGGCACTTTTCCCTGGTGGCTCGATCACCGGCGCCCCCAAAATGCGCGCCATGCAGCTGATCAGCACCTTCGAGACGGTCCGCCGGGGCCTGTATACCGGCTGCCTGGGATTTTTCTCGCTTGATGGCCAGGCCGAGTTCAATATCCTGATCCGCACCATCATCCACAGTGACGCGGCAACGACGTACCACGCCGGCGGCGGCATCACCTGGGATTCCGATCCTGCTGCCGAATACCAGGAAACCCTGGATAAAACAGTCGCCATCGCGGAGGCTTTGACATGCTGATCATCAACGGCCGGAAAGTCGACTCAGACCAATCACCCAGCCTGGTCTTTGATGAAGGCCTGGCTTTCGGCCGCGGTGCTTTTGAAACACTGCCGGTTTATGAGCAGCCTTTGTGGCTGGATGCTCATGTCGAGCGGTTGAACCGGACCTTGCCCCAGCTGGGTATCACGCGCCCGGTTGCTGCCGCCGAGATCCTGGGCCTGATCCGCGCAAACGGGATCCGGAACCTGACCTTGAAGATCATCGTCACGCCGCAAAATCTGGTCCTCGTGACCCGCCCTCTGCCTTTGCCTGCCCCAGCTGGCCTGCGTTTGCAGCTCCATCCGGCCGGCCATCCGCTCCGTGCCCCACTGGCTGGTCTGAAAACCCTCAACTATCTTGGCCTGCTCCTGGCAAAGGAACAGGCACAGGCCAGTGGCTGTCAGGATGCTCTGCTGGTTTCAGACCAGGGCCAAGTTTTGGAAACCACGACGGCGAATGTGTTCACCATCCAGGGCAGCCAGGTCCGCACCCCGCTGGCTGAGGGCAATCTGCTGCCAGGAATTGTGCGCCAGTTTGTCCTTGGCCTGGACCACCTGCAGGAATGTTCCGTTGCGGCAGGTCCTGTCACGCTGGACGATCTCTGGGCTGCCGATGCCGTTTTTGTCACCAACAGTCTGATCGGTGTCCAGCCGGTGCATGAGATCATTGGAGCCGGTACATCCAGATGCTACCCAGATCCAGCAGAAGTGGCGGCCTTCGGGGCCATTCACGATGCCTATCGGGCGATTCGGAATGAGGTGGGAGATCATGTTTGATGTGGTTATCATCGGCGCCGGTGTGATTGGTTGCGCCATTGCCCGCGAATTATCCCGCTACCAGCTCAGCCTGGTTGTACTCGATCAGGCCAGCGATGTCTGCGAAGGGACGAGCAAGGCCAATAGCGGCATCGTCCATGCCGGCTACGACGCCATACCCGGCACAAACAAAGCGCACTACAATGTCCGCGGCAATCCGCTCGTCTACCAATGGGCGCAGGAGCTGGCGGTCCCTTGCAAAAACAACACCTCGCTGGTCCTGGCTTTCTCTGAATCGGACCTGCCCAGGATCGACGCCCTGATCGCACGCGGCCAGCAAAACGGCGTCAGAGGCCTGTCCCGGATCAGCAGGGAAGAGGTGCAGAGGCGTGAGCCCCAGGTCAATCCTGCTGTGGCCGGCGCCTTGCTGGCCGAAACCGGGGGCATTGTCAGTCCCTATGGCCTGACCATCGCCCTGGCCGAACACGCTGCAGTCAATGGCGTCGAATTCAGGCTCGAGTGCCAGGTCTTGTCGCTTTCCCACCATCCGGCCGGATCTCCTGAAACCTCCCATTTCTCGATCCGGACATCACAGGGCCTGATCCAGGCCCGGGCAGTGGTCAATGCTGCGGGCGTTTTTGCCGACAGTCTCCACAACCTGCTCAGCGAGGATAAACTGACCATCACTGCCCGCCGGGGCGAATACTACATGCTGGACAAACGGATCGGTGCCCAGTTCAACGCAACGCTGTTCCAGTTGCCTACCGAAAAAGGCAAGGGTATCCTGGTCACACCGACGGTGGAACAGACGCTGATCCTGGGTCCGACCAGTGACACCATCCCGGACAAAACAGATACCCGGACGACCGCCGCCAAACTGGAAGAGATTCTGGCCACGGCCGTCCTGACCTGGCCGGGCCTGCGCAAGGACTCTTTCATCACGTCCTTTGCCGGGCTGCGGGCGCACCTGGCCGAAGGCGATTTCCGGATCGGCCGTGCGCCGGATGTACCGGGCTATTACCTGGCCGTCGGGATCGAGTCGCCTGGCCTGACCGCAGCGCCGGCCATTGCCATTGACCTGGCTGAGCAGATCGCTGCGGATTTTGACCTCGTGCTCAAGCAGGATTTCCTGGTGCCGCCACCACCCCTGCCCGATTTTTCGCTCCATCTGCTGGCTGATCCAGATCATCTGGCTCAGCTGGCGGCGGAAATCGCCCGTGATCCGGCCATGGGCCGGATGGTCTGCCGCTGCGAACATGTCACGGAAGCCCAGATTCGGGCTGCGATCCACCGCCCGGTCGGAGCCCGGACGCTCGACGGTATCAAGCGCCGGACGCGGGCCAACATGGGCCGCTGCCAGGGAGGCTTTTGCACGCCGCGCATCATTGAGATCCTGGCCGAGGAACTGGCCTGTGACATCACCGAGTTGACAAAAGCGGGCGGCCAATCCCAGATCGTGACGGGTCAACTGGAGGTGAAAGCATGAGCGCACTTCAAGTTGCTTTGGAAAAGGTCAGTCTGGTCATCGTCGGCGGCGGCCCGGCCGGCCTGGCAGCTGCTCTGGAGGCCCAGCGCCAGGGTCTGCCGGATATCCTGCTGATCGAGCGCGACATGCAGCTCGGCGGAATCCTCAACCAGTGCATCCATACCGGTTTTGGCCTGCACTATTTCGGCGCCGAACTCAGTGGTCCGGAATACGCTGACCGTTTCAGCACGGCTGTTACCGCCGCTGGAATAACCTGCCTGCTGGACACCCATGTCCTCGAGATCACGCCGGACAGGATCCTGACGATCCTCTCGCCACAGGGCATCCGGAAAATTGCCGCCGGGGCGATCATTCTGGCCATGGGTTGCCGGGAACGGCCCCGTGGCGCCCTTGGTATCCCAGGCACACGCTGTGCTGGCATCCTGACCGCAGGCATGGCGCAAAAGCTCCTGAATTTGCAGGGCTTGATGCCCGGGCGATCGGTCGTGATCCTCGGTTCGGGGGATATTGGCCTGATCATGGCCCGGCGCCTGACTCTCGAAGGTGCCCAAGTCGAGGCGGTCGTGGAGTTGATGCCGTATTCCAGCGGACTGACTCGTAATGTCGTCCAATGCCTGCAGGACTACGAGATTCCGTTGCTGCTGTCGCATACCGTCGTCGAAACGCATGGCCGTGAGCGCCTGACGGGTGTGACCATCGCACCCGTCCATCCCCAGTCGCAAAAGCCTGATCTCGAGCAGTCCCGCTTCATAGCCTGCGACACGCTCTTGCTGTCTGTCGGCCTGATTCCGGAAAACGAATTGTCGCTCGGGGCGGGCGTGCGACTCGATCCTGCCACCAGGGGACCGCGAGTCGACCAGAGCCTGGCGACCAGCCAGCCTGGGATCTTTGCCTGCGGCAATGTCCTGCACGTACATGACCTGGTGGACGATGTCTCGCTTGAAGCCGAGCAGGCTGCCCGCTCAGCCGTGGCTTTTTTGAAACAGGTCCCAAGGCCTGCTCCACAGGAAGAAGGAAACCGTTACAGAAGATCGGACCCGGTGCCAGCGATCGTCCCAGGTTCGTCGACAGGTCAAGCTCCGACGTTGCCGGTCTTGGCTGGTCCTGGCATCCGTAGTGTGGTACCCCAGCTGGTCCGGCGTGACCTCGCCCCGGAAACGATCCGGCTGGCCTTCCGCCCGGCCCGAGTCTACCGGTCCGCCAGCATCTGCCTGCGTGACGACCACGGGCAGCTTGTGCTGAAGAGCCAGCGCCGGATCCTCACCCCAGGCGAAGAAGCCCGGCTCGAGATTCCAGCCAGCCACTGGCCTGATCCTGTGACCAGCCACTGGCAACTGTCGATCGAGGTGTAACATGACTCAGCACTCCCCAGATGCGCCTGAATTCCACAACCCCACAAAAACCTTGGACACAAACACGACCGTGACCTGCACCGGCTGCCCGATGGGCTGCCAGGTCACCGTTTCCCGCGGTCCCGGGGGTGACTGGCAGTTTACCGGGGCCCAGTGTCCGCGCGGTGAACACCACGCCCGCCAGGAGATCACCAACCCGGTCCGCCCCCTGACCACCCTGGTCCCTGTCCGTGGCAGCAAAACGCCCCTCTGTGTCAAGACCAGCGAGCCCGTCCCCAAGTCCCTTTTCCGGGACGCAATCAACCACATCCATCAACTTGACCTTGCATGCCCGATTCACATCGGCGACATCCTGGTCGAAAACCTCCTGGGCACTGGCATTGCGGTGATTGCGACGAGAAATTTGTAAAAGGGACCCGGTCCGTTATGCGGCGTTTATGCAATAATTGGCACTTTTCTGCATAATTGCCGCATAACGGACCGGGTCCCAAATTGTCAACTAACCTACCGGAGGCGATATGTCCCGTCCTTTGACGTTTGTCCAGACCGGCGACCTGCATCTAGGCAGTCCGTTTGCTTTTGCCGGGGATAAGGCTCCCTGGCTCGTGCGCGCGCAACTGGATGCTTTTGTTGCAATCATCCAGCTGTGCCAGCAGGTCCAGGCGGATTGCTTACTGATTGCCGGAGACTTGTTTGACCAGCCAGTACCCGACCTGGCCCTGGTTCGCACCGTCCAGGAGCTTCTGGGCAGTCTCGAGCAGACCCAGGTCTTGATTGCACCTGGCAATCATGACCCTGCCGCCTTCGATTCCCCTTACCGGTGCGAATCCTGGCCAGCCAATGTCCGGATCTTCCTGGACACCCTGGAAAAGGTCGATTGGCCGGAGTCAGGCGTTCGAGTGTTTGGCTGCGGCTTCACCTCAACCGTCGCTCCAATCCCGTTGCCACTCGTGCCACCGGAAGGCCTTGATCCGGATTGGATCAATCTTTGCCTCGTTCATGGCGAACTCAACGGCGCCGGATCATCGCCCTACAATCCGCTCGATGCAGCCATCCTGGCTGAAGTGGGCTACGACTATGTTGCACTTGGCCATGTCCATGCTTTTTCCGGATTTCTGAAAGAACGGCAAACGACCTATGCCTACGCCGGTTGTCCGTTCGGCCGCGGTTTTGACGAAACCGGGACCAAGGGCGTCATCATCGGCACCCTGCAAAAACAACCGGGCTTGGCCAGCAAGATGGCACTTGATCTGCGCTTTTCGCCGATCGGCGGTCGCCGTTTTCTCGCACAGTCTGTAGACTTGACGGGATGCCAGGACCACCGGCAGGCTGCTGATGCAATACGGACCGCCTTGCAGGCGGCGGCAGGGAAAACGTGGCCTGACCATGCTTGCAAAATCACGCTCACCGGTGACCTGGCACCCGATTTCAGACTGTCTCTGGCGGTCCTCGAGCCACTTCTCCATGGCCAGCTCTTCTGGTACCGTCTGGTGGATGAAACGCGCCAGCCGGTTGACCTGAACACATTGGCCCGGGAACACTCCCTGCGCGGTGCCTATGTCCGCCAGGCCCAACTGGACCTGCAACAAGCTGCGGATCAAGGCCAGCAACGAGATCTGCTGATCCTGACCCGAGCGCTTGAACTTGGCCTTGCGGCCCTGCGCGGTGAGGAGGTCGGATATGAAACTGATCCAGCTTAATGTCCAGGCCTTCGGCACACTCAAAAACCGCCAGTTTATTTTTCCCGCCGGCCTGACCGTGTTCTATGGCGAAAATGAGCAAGGCAAAACCACCCTGCTGGCCTGCCTGAAAGCCATGTTCTATGGCTTGTCCGGCCGCAGCCGGTCCCCGCTTGAGAACGAGCGCCTGCGCAGCCAGCCATGGGATGGCACCCGGCCCAGTGCCAGCCTGGTTTTTGAGCATGCAGGTGTGCGCTATCGACTGCAGCGTGCGTTTGGCAAGACCAGAACCCAAGACGAGACCGTGCTCATGAATGACATCAGTGGCGTACGCATCGATCTGCCTGTCCAGCAGGAAATCGGTCCCTTCCTGTTCCAAGTCTCAGCCGAGGAATTTGCCCAGACCGTTTTCATCGGCCAGATGAACAGTGTCATCGACCATCCGGCGCCAACGATCATGACCAAACTGGCCAATTTAACCAGCAGTTACAACGAAACGCTTTCCTTTCAGGCCATCGACAGCCGGCTGCAGAAAGCCCAGGCCAGATTGCGCGCTGAACGCGGCAAAGGCGGCCTGATTCCAGAGCTGGAGCAACAAATTGAAAACCTGGTGCTGATCCGTGAGACATCCTTGGAAACAGAAAACAGAAGGCAACTGCTGAACCACCAGCTGCAGGAGCTCGGCCGGCAAAAGGAAAACCTGCAGCTGCAACTGGCGGTCTTGTCAGGCCAGCAGGCTGCCCAGCAGATCGCACGCAAGACTTCGAGATTGGCACTGCTGGCTTCGCGTCACCAGGAAATCCTGGATTTGCGCCAGAGCGAGTTGGAGAAGTCCAGACATCTGGAGCGCCATGGACTGGATGAAGCCATCCTTTCTGCCTGGCAGCAGAGTTTCAATGGGCTTATGCAGGAAAGCCAGCGGCTGCGCCAGCAGATCGAAGACTGGCAGGATCTGGCCAAAGCGGATTTAGCTGGACAGGCAGCACACCATTGGCGCGTCCTGGCTGATTGCCAGCAAAAAATCCAGACCTTGACTGAGCATGTCCAGGCAATCGAACAGGAACAGGAAAAGCAGGCGCCACGGCGGAACATCTGGTCTGTTCTGCTGTGGCAGACCATGATGGCGGGGCTCCTGATGGCCACAGGCCTCGTGCTGGGCGCATGGGTCCACCCGCTGTATCATGCCCTGGCTGGCGTTGCTGTCGTGGCCTGGACGTTCACTGTCATAAGGCGCAGTCAGAAAGACCGTGCCCAGCAAACTTCACCGGTGGCAGCCGGACGCCGCAAGGTCCAGGAAACGGGCAGCCTGAGCCAAGTGCTGCAAGCGCAATTGGAACAAACCCGGCGAGAAGCTACCTCAGCCCAGACCGCTGCCGAAGCGGCTCAAGCTGCCCTGGAGGATTGGCATGCTGCAACCAAGGAGGATACCCGCTTGCCACGGGACCTGATCCAGCAGACGGATGTCTTGCTCGATCGCTGGCAGCATCTGCAGCAGTCGATCGCACAGGCGATTCCAAGGCCAGACACGGATCGTGCAACTGACTGGCCAGCGGTCATCCAGGACCAGGACTTGCCGGCTACAGCTAGAGAAGCTCTCCTGGCACTCGATCCGGCAGCCCTGCAGCAGGGGCTCGACCAGCTGACGGCTTTGTTGGCCGAAGTAAGCCAGATCCGGGCTTTGAAACATCAGGCGGAAGCAGCCATGCAACAAGAGCTGGACGGCCTGTCCTGGGAGCAGTATCGATCCCTCCAGCAAAAGGACTTGGACAGTTTGCGGCAAAAAATCCTGCACCCGGATGAGACTATTCCAATAGAAGACCCAGAAAAGCTGGACTTGCACAGGGGAGATACAGCCAGTCGCCTGGCTGCCCTTGAACGTGAGTATGCAGCAACCGAGTCGGCGCTGTTGCATTCGCCCCGGCCGCCAAAGCTGGTCGCAGACTGTGACCGCGAACTCAAGGAAATCAAAACCCGTCTCATGGATGCCAGTGGCTACTATGAGAGCCTGGTCATTGCCCGGTCCTGGATCCAGAAGGCTTATGACGAGCTACAGGCAACCTTCGGCCCGCGCCTGAACCAGACGGCAGCCCGGATTCTCGGTCAAATAACCCGTTCGCGCTATGATTCCCTTAAGATCGACCAGTCATTTGCCATCCAAGTCGCCGCGCCGGAAGACGAAAACTTCCACGACTGGCGCTTTTTCAGCGGCGGGACCATCGACCAGGTCTATCTGGCCCTGCGACTGGCCATTGCCGGAATCCTCCAGGGGGGATCAGAACCGTTGCCCTTGCTGCTTGATGATGCGCTGGTCCAGTACGACGATGGCAGGGCCACTGCGGCTTTGGACTACCTGGCGCGACAGTGCCAGGAGACCGGAGTCCAAGTCCTCCTCATGACCAGCCAGGCCCGGATCAAAGAAATAGCCGGGCAAATCAGCCCGGCTATCTCCATCATGGATCTCAAGACCTAAGTGGCTCTAGTTCAGATCGTGCTGGGGATTGCTGCCAACCAAGACACAAGCCTTTGTGATGGCAGCATAAAGATCAGCCTGGTTTTGCGGCAGCGTCTGGTCGATGCTGGTCATCATTTCACCTTTCTCAGTGACCACATAATGGCTGGGCAAACTGTTGAGAACCAACGCCTGGATATCGAGCTGGCATTTCTCGCAGGGACAGACCTCCATCTGGGGCAGCAATTCAGCCAGTTGCTGCCGGACAATGGTTTCCATTTGATTCCTTAAAACATGCATCCTTCAACGACTCTCTTTCTGAATAATCAAAATTGTTAAAAACTATCGTATCAGATGTCAATTTCAAAGACTAGCAGTGGTTTGTGACAGAATTTACAACAATCCTTACAGGGCCTGTTACTTCACAACTTCATACGGCCAGCTGTTGATACCGCCCAAATCATAGAGTGTGGTGTAGCCGAGTCCCGCCAGCTGGTCCACAGCCAGAGCTGAACGCCGGCCACTGCGGCAATAGACGACGATTGGGGTCGACTTGTCAGCCGGCAGTTCACCGGTGCGATCCAGCAGTTCCTCGACCGCCAGTTGCTGGGCCCCTTCGATATGGCCTTCGGCAAATTCAGCTTCTGTCCTGACATCGAGCAAAACGGCATTGGGCTGGTCCTTGAGAATAGCCAGCGCTTCATCCGCTGTGACTTTCTTGACCACAGCAGTCTGTTCTGACTCGCCTGAAATGGATGTGGCAGCAGTCGTGGTTGCCGCAGTTGCCGGTGCAACAGTGGCAGGGCTCTGGGAACAACCAGCCATAAGGCCCAATACCAGGGCCAGGATCAGGATTATGGCCAGAATTGATCTATGTCTCGTCATTTTCATGGGTGTCCTCCTTGAATGTGTGACCCCAGTATAGCCCTGCTCAGCGCAAAAACCTGTGACAGGGTCACACATGGACAAATCGTGACATGTGATATAATGCTTTCTATTATGTTTGTAAACGAATGAGACCCACAGATGACAGCAGGAGTGAATGGGATGCTGAGCAAAGACCAAATCCAGCGCCTGGACCGGCTTTTCCCGGTTCTGACCAAATTGAACGCCAAAGACCGGGATATTTTGTTTTCAGCCGGCCAGATCGTTGAGCTGCCTGAAGAACAGATGCTGATGCAGCAGAGCCATCAGTGCCAGTTTGTCCCCTTTGTCCTCAGTGGCGTTCTGCGCATCTACAAATTATCGCCCAATGGCCGTGAGATGACCTTGTACCGGACACTGACGGGCGAAACGTGCCTGGCTTCGATTGCCTGCCAGCTGACTGGAGACGAATTTCCGGCCATGGCACAGGTTGAGGAAGCAGCCGAGCTGTTCATGGTCCCCTCCAAGGTCTACCATGAAATTCTCGACAAACAGCTGGCCTGGAAAGATTTTCTGATCAATTCAATGTATACCCATTTGATCGAGACCATGCAGACCCTTGAGGCAGTGGCCTTTGACCGGACTGACAACCGACTGGTCCACTGGCTGCTGGAACAGACCCACGACAAGCCCGGCACGATCCGCTACACCCACGAGGCGATTGCCGTCGAGCTCGGCACAGCCCGAGAGGTCGTCTCGCGCCTGCTGGGTGAACTGAAAGCTGCAGGGGCCGTCCAGCTCGGCCGCGGCCGGATTGAGGTTATCAGCCCGGCCCTTTTACGGCAGATGCTCGAGTAAAAGCGAGTCTTCGCCCCGGGGTTGGAAATTTAGGTTCCGGGACTATGGACGCACCCCATTTATGCTATAATCCGGTTGCATCTTTTAACGGACAGGAGTGATGCCATATGGCAGAGGTACGTGCCCGCCGCGGCACAATGAAGAGCAGGCATGCCAGAGCACCTCTTTATGAGGCTTTGGAACAATATTCACAGAAGGACATTGTCCATTTTGATGTCCCCGGGCATAAAAAGCGCCTGCGCTCCGGTCTCGGTGAATATTTCGGTGAAAAAATCATCCGGCTCGATGCCAATTCAACCCGTGAACTCGACATGTTGTCCAATCCGGACGGCATCATCTTTGAAGCGGAACAGCTGCTGGCTGAGGCCTATGATGCCGATTATGCCTTCATGCTGGTCAATGGATCGACCTTTGGTATCCAGGCCATGATCATGACAGCCTGTGGTCCCAAAGACAAGATCATCATGCCGCGCAATGTCCACAAATCAGCGATCAACGCTGTTATCCTGAGCGGTGCAATCCCGATTTTCATCGAGCCGGAAGTCAACCTCGAATATGGCATCGCTAACGGTGTGTCCTATGAACGGGTCAAGAAAGCGGTGTTCGATAATCCCGACGCCAAGGCCCTGTTCATGATCAATCCGACCTATTACGGGGTCGTTTCCGATCTGCAGGCGATCATTAAGCTCTGCCGCCGCCACCACATTATGGTTCTGGTGGATGAGGCCCATGGTGCCCATTTCCCGTTCCATCCTGATTTTCCTGACAATGCTTCGACCCTCTATGCCGATATGGCAACGGTCAGCCTGCACAAGACGGGCGGATCGCTGACCCAGAGCTCCGTCCTGCTCCTGAACGAGCGCGAGATCAGTTACAGCCAGGTCCGCACGACGATCAACCTGATGCAGACAACGAGCGCGTCTTACCTTTTGATGGCCAGCCTTGACCTGGCTCGCCGCAACCTCGTGCTCAATGGGCAGGAGATCTATGAAGACATCCTCAACATCGTCGAAAAAGCCAAGGTCGAAATTGCCGCCATGCCCGGCTTGCATGTGATCACCAGCGACGATGTCGATGGTCACGGTATCTATGATTACGATGAAACGAAAATTGTCATCCGGGTCAATGACTTGGGCCTGACTGGTTTCGAAGTGTACGACATCATGAAGAATGAGTTTGGCATCCAGCTCGAGCTGGCCGAGACTTACGTCGTTCTGGCGGTGGTCGGGATCGGCGATGACCAGCAGACGGTCAACCAGCTGGTCGCTGGCCTGCGCACCATTTCCCACCGCTATGCCGGCCAGAACAAACCGCTCAAGCTGGAGCAAATCGAATGGATGACCGAACGTCCGATGTCGGTCGTTTCACCCCGCGATGCCTACTACAGCCCGAAGCGGATCATCCCGATCAAGGATGCTGTCGGTGAAATCTGCGCCGAGTCCCTGATGATCTACCCCCCGGGTATCCCGCTGGTCATACCAGGCGAGAAACTGACCCAGCGCATCATTGACCATTACATGTTCTACCGCGAGCAAAAATGCAACATCGTCAACAATGCCGAGGATCCTGACCTGATCCAGGTCCTGGGTGAAGCGAACGACTGATGGACCTTTCAGTTTCTGAACTGACCTGGCTCTTGAAATGGATCGTCCGTACGCTCTCCGTGCTGGCGGTCCTTTACCTTGTCACCTGGCTGTTGCTGCGCCTGCTGACGCGCCTGGCCCAGCGCAAGGCTGCCCAGACCGACCTCGATTTGATCGGCCAGGAAGCCCGCGTCATCCGGACCGTCAGGCCCGGACACACCGGCCGGATCCTATGCACGGCTGAGGGCAAGGCAGTCCAGCTCCCTGCCAGCAGCACCCAGCGTCTGGAAACCGGTTCCCTGGTCTTGATCACTGCACTGGATCGCGGTGTCGCCCGGACCATCGCCAAAGAACCACCTGGATCACCCACAGGGGCAAACGCCTTGTGATGCAGCCTCACCAGACCATTTCATCTGACAATCCTGCCCGCCCGCTTGTCGCCCTGGTAACCCTCAATGCCCAGTTCGCCCATTCCAGCCTGGCCTTGCGCCAGCTGCGCCAGTGGGCCCTCTCCCAGGGATTTCCAGCTGACCAGCTGCTCCTCCAGGAATGGACGATCAATGACCAGCCGTCCCAGCTGCTCCAGCGCCTCTATGAGCTGGATGCTGATCTGTACGCATTTTCCTGCTCGATCTGGAATCGCCGCCTGACCGAACGTCTGTCGGATGAATTAGCCCAGATCCGCCCTCGTGCCACCATCCTCTGGGGTGGTCCCGAAGCCAGCCAGGACGCCACGGCCATCCTGCAAGAACACCCTTCTGTCCGCGCCATCCTGACCGGGGAAGGTGAACAGGCGTTTGCTGCCTATCTGGCTGCTTTTTCCAATTCTGAGTATGACCCCGGAACCATCCCCGGACTGGTCTACCGGGATGGTACAGGCAGCGTCCGGCACAATCCACCTGGCCCGCTGCTGGCTGCAAACGACTGGCTGTTTCCCTACACCGACGATGAACTGAACCAGCTCAAAGAACGCCTGCTCTATTTTGAGACATCACGTGGCTGTCCCTATGGCTGCACCTACTGCCTGTCTTCGCTCGACAAAACAGTCCGCCTGACCTCGCTCGAATGGGTTGAGGCAGCCTTTGACCGCCTGATCGCTGCCGACCTGCGCCAAGTCAAGCTGGTCGACCGCACGTTCAACATCCAGCCCGCCCGGGCACGGGCGATCTGGCGCTTTTTGATCGACCGTCACCGCCAGCAGCCCTTCCGGACGAACTTCCATTTTGAAATCATGGCTGACAGGCTCGAACCAGAAGACCTCAAGCTGCTCCAAGAAGCTCCACCCGGCCTGATCCAGTTTGAAATCGGCGTCCAGACCACGACCCCCGCGGTCTTGAAGGCGATCCACCGCCCTTGCGACTGGCCTCGCCTCCAGGAAACGGTCTTGCAGCTGCGCCATCAGGCGGCGATCCACCTCCACCTGGATTTGATTGCCGGTCTGCCATCCGAGACGCCACAGCAGTTTGCCCGCTCCTTCAACGATGTTTTCGCTTTGAAACCACATGACCTGCAGCTGGGCTTTCTCAAAATCCTGCCCGGCAGCCCGATGGCATGCCAGGCTGCAGATCTGGGATTCAAGTGGTCCCAGGAACCGCCTTACGAAATCCTGGCTTCCGATGCCCTGGCATATGGCGACCTGGCTCAGCTCAAAGACATCGAAATGGTTCTGGACCTGTACTACAACAGCGGTAAATTTGCCGCCAGCCTGCCCTGGCTGGTGAAACAGTTCCAAGGCTGCAGCCTTTCCCCCTACGAGTTTTTCCAGGCCCTGGCCAAAGCCTTCCGCTCTGCCGGCTGGTTTGATCTCAAGACCAGCCCGGTGACACGGTCCAGATTCCTGCTGGATTTCGGCCTGGCTCACCTGGATCCGCCAGAGCAGACTGTCTTCGTATCCCGCCTCAAGCTGGACTACCTGCTCCAGGGCGCCAAGGACCAGCCTGATTTTCTCGATACGCTGGAAAATAGCACGGAGGTGGGCAGCCGCCAGTTGCTCACAAGGGTGCGCAGCCAGGTCCGAACCTTGTACCCGCGCCTGAACCGGTTCCGGAGCGAACATTTTGTGCTCGACGAGCCCATCCAGGTTTCAGCCGCTGAGAGCCCCTGCCACACCCGGAAACTGGAAAACCATCCGGACCAGATCTTGCCGGCAGGAGCTAGCGTGGTGGCCTTCGATCTCACTGGTTCGCATCCAATCCTCATTTATGTGCAAAAACTGGACTGAATAACCCGTTTTTCTTGCGTGAAACGGCAATTTTACTTTATACTGGTCATGCAAGAGCCGCGGTCTGACTTGCCAGCCGCGGCGATTTTTTAAGGAGGATCCCCATGCTTCGTTTTGATTACAGCAATGCCCTTGGTTTCATGCGCCAGGAAGAATTGGACTACATCGCCCCCCAGGTCACTGTTGCCCATGTGCAGCTGCACCAGAAAAGCGGCCCCGGGAATGACTACCTCGGCTGGGTTGACCTGCCGGCCAAGTATGACAAGACAGAGTTCGCCCGCATCCGCAAAGCTGCGGCCAAGATCCGCAAGGATACCGACGTCCTGATCGTCATCGGCATTGGCGGCTCCTATCTCGGCGCCCGGGCTGCGATCGAACTGCTGACCCACTCATTCAACAACTTGCTCCCCAAGCGCCTGCGCAAAGGCCCGCAGATCATTTTTGCCGGCAATTCCATCAGCTCGACCTACTTGGCCGACCTGTTCGACTTGCTCGAGGGCAAGGATGTTTCGGTCAATGTCATTTCCAAGTCCGGTACCACCACCGAGCCGGCGATCGCTTTCCGGATTTTCAAGGCCTACATGGAAGAAAAATACGGCAAGGAAGGCGCCCGTTCCCGCATCTACGCCACAACCGACCAGGCCCGCGGCGCACTCAAAGGCTTGGCAGATGGTGAAGGTTACGAGACCTTTGTTGTGCCCGACGATGTCGGTGGCCGTTATTCGATCCTGACTGCCGTCGGTTTGCTGCCGATTGCTGTCGCCGGTGTCGACATCCGCGAGCTCATGCGCGGAGCGAAGGACGCCATGAAGGAGTTCCGCAATCCTGAACTAACCGAAAACGCCTGCTACCAGTATGCGGCTGCCCGCAATGTCCTGCTCCGCAAAGGCTACAACATCGAGATCATGGTCAATTATGAACCCAGCCTGCATTTCTTCACTGAATGGTGGAAGCAGCTGTTTGGCGAGAGTGAAGGCAAGGACGGCAAGGGCATTTTCCCTGCCGGTGTCGACAATTCGACCGACCTGCACTCGATGGGCCAGTATGTCCAGGATGGCCAGCGCCAGCTGTTCGAGACCCTGATCGATGTCGAAAAACCACGCCGCAGCGTCGAAATCCCCGTGGATCCGCAGAACCTCGACGGTCTCAACTTCCTCGCCGGGCTCGACATGGACGAGGTCAACCACAAGGCAGCCCAAGGCACCGTCCTGGCCCATGTCGATGGCGGCGTGCCCAATTTCCGGATCGTCGTGCCGGAACTGGACGCCTATAACCTGGGCCAGCTCATCTATTTCTTCGAAAAAGCCTGTGGCATCAGTGGCTACCTCCTGGCGGTCAATCCCTTCGACCAGCCTGGTGTCGAAGATTACAAAAAGAACATGTATGCCCTGCTCGGCAAACCGGGCTTTGAAGCGCGCAAGGCAGAACTCGAAGCGCGCCTGAAAGGATAAGTACCACCTGCATGACAACTGTCAACCTGCCCCGTCATCTGCTCGCGTCAGTCGAAAAGCCGGCGCGCTACACTGGTGGGGAATGGAACAGCATCACCAAGACCGTGCCGGAGGCAGCCGAACAGGCGCTCCGGCCTTTCTTGCGCTATGCCTTCTGTTTCCCGGATACCTACGAAATCGGCATGTCCAACCTCGCCCTGCGCATTTTGTACCACCTGCTCAATGAGCGGCCGGATGTCTGGTGTGAGCGCGTCTTCGCGCCCTGGACCGACATGGCTGACCGCATGCGCAGCGAAGAAATACCCCTGTTTTCGCTCGAATCCCGCACGCCCCTGAAAGAATTCGACCTTCTCGGATTCACTTTGCAGTATGAGCTCGCTTTCACGACGGTGCTCGAGATGCTCGACCTCGGACGTGTTCCCTTGCGCACCGCCGACCGTACCCTCCAGGATCCCTTTGTCATGGCTGGAGGACCCGTCGTCTACAACATCGAACCAATGGCCGACTTTTTCGACCTGGTCATCATCGGCGAAGGTGAAGAAGTTCTCGGCGAGGTCGTGGACTGCTATCTGCATTGGAAAGCCAGCGGCGACGCTCGCACCCGCGAGGGCTTTTTACAGGCGGCTGCCCAGATCGAAGGCGTTTATGTGCCCTCGTTCTACACGGTCACCTACCAGCCAGACGGCTCCATCCAGGCGATCCAGCCTAATCAGCCCGGCATCCCGGCGACCATCCGCAAGCGGATCGTCCTCGATCTCGACCAGGCGTATTTCCCGACCAATAGCATCGTTCCGAACACCGAAATCGTCCACGACCGCATCTTCCTCGAGCTGTTCCGAGGTTGTACGCGCGGCTGCCGCTTCTGCCAGGCCGGCATGATCTACCGCCCGGTGCGCGAGAAAAAGCCAGCTGCCCTGGTCAGCCAGGCCCTGGAGATGGAGAAGACCACCGGCTATGACGAGGTTGGCATGCTGTCCCTGTCCACCTCGGACTACAGCGCCTTGTCGGAGCTGACCGATGGTCTGCTCTGCGAGCTGACACCGCACCACACGAGTCTGTCCCTGCCCTCGCTGCGCCTGGACAACTTCTCGCTCGAGCTGATGGAAAAGGCCTCCAGCACTCGCAAGGGTGGCCTGACTTTTGCCCCGGAGGCTGGCACCCAGCGCCTGCGCGATGTCATCAACAAGAACATTACCGAGGAAGACCTCCTCAAGGCGATGGAACTGGCTCTGCGCGGTGGCTGGAGCGGTGCCAAGCTCTATTTCATGCTCGGCCTGCCGACCGAGACAATCGAAGATGTCGAGGGCATCGCCCACCTGGCCCAGGCGATCGAAAAGCTCTACCAGTCCCTGCCGCGCTTTGAGCGGCCCAAGCGGCTGGAACTGTCCTTGAGCACAGCCATGTTCATCCCCAAACCGTTCACACCGTTCCAGTGGTCGCCCCAGGCGGACACCGAGACGATGAAAAGCCACCAGATGCACTTGAGGGACCTGTTGCGCCACAGCCGCTCGGTCCGCTACAAATGGCATGAACCGAGACAGTCCTATATCGAGGGTGTTCTCGCCCGTGGCGACCGTCGCCTGGGTGATGTCATCGAGGCAGCCTTCAAGGGCGGCGCCCGGTTCGACGCCTGGGATGAGCAGTTCAAATACGATCTCTGGCTCGAATGCCTCGAGCAGGCCGGACTTGATCCCAACTTCTATGCCCGCCGCGAGCGGACACGCCAGGAGGTTTTCCCCTGGTCCCACATCGATTGCGGCGTGACCGAGGAGTTCCTCTGGTCCGAATACCAAAAGGCCATTGCTGCCCAGACGACCCCCGAATGCCGTGAGCAATGCTCCGCCTGTGGTGCCCAGTGTTTCGGCGGAGGTGTCTGCTATGAGTGAGATCTTCATCATCCGTCTGCGTTTTTCTCGCCAGGAACCGGCGATCTGGCTGGCCCATCTTGACATGATGCGCACCTTCGAACGCTCGATCCGCCGGGCGGATCTGCCGATCTGCTGGTCCCAGGGCTACAATCCGCGCCCGCAGATGACTTTTGCCCTGCCAATCAGCGCCGGCCTGGCGACCACAGGCGATTACCTCGACATTTCACTGACGCACGACCTCGACCCTGCCACGGTGATGGCGCGGCTCAACCGTTCCCTGCCGACCGGATTTGCGATCCTGGACGCCAGCCGGGCAGCCCCAGCCAAAGCCAGCCTGATGAGTCTCGTCCGGGCAGCCGACTATCGGTTGGAAACACCAGGGCTTGCTGAAGCGGTCGCCCGGATCGCCAATACCCAGCCCCTGGTTGTCGAAAAATTCAGCAAAGGCAAAATGGTGGACGTCGATATCCGCCCCCTGATCGAAAAGATCCAGCTTAAAGGCCCGGATTGCCTGGAGATGCGGGTCAAGGCGGGCAGCTCGGCCAATCTGCGCCCGGACCTGTTCCTCAAGGCTCTGGAAACCTATGGCGATTTGCCAGCCGAGGCCGCGGCCGATTGTGCGGTCACCCGCCTCGCCCTGATTCTCGACACAGACAGTCCGGCTGCTGCCGGATCCTAAGGCGTGATGGCACAGGACCTGGTGATCTTTTCCGATCCCGCAGGATGGCCCCAGGCCGTCCTGGTCGAGGACGGACAGCCAGTCGAATGGATCCGGCCTGCGCCAGAGCCAGCTGCCCGGCGCCAGGACATCCTCCTCGGCCGGATTGAATCGCTCGATCCGGCCTTGGGCGCTTTCATTGCCATCGGTGAGGTTGCACATGCACTGCTGCCGATCCGGGAGGTACCGACTGGCAGCAAGCCTGGACAGACCCTCCTGGTCCAGATCCGGCGCCTGGTCACGCACCAGAGTCCGGCCGGATCCACCGCCAAGGGCCATCTGGTGACCACCCGGCTCCAGTACCCAGGCCTCTTTGCTGTTTATGAGCCAGATCCGGACCGGATCATCCGGCGCAGCAAACTGGGCCTCGTCCCTGAAACAGATCGGGCGACATTGCTGGACCAGGAAACCACCGTGCTGAAAAACGCTCATGCTTCTGTCGTGTCTGCAGCCAAGTCTGGAGGTCCTGTCCCGCGCCTGATCTGGCGTCCGCGGACGGTCTGTGCTGCGGCCCTGGCGGACTGGGCCCGGCCAGACTTGCGCTCCATCCAATGCAACGACCTTGATTTGTTTAACCAGCTGGACGAGCTGGCCCGGGAACGTTGGCCAGCCCTGCGCCCGATCCTGACCCTGCGTCCGGAATCTTTCGACCTGCCTGCAGCTTTTCGCCTGAGCCACCTGGCGCAAGAGGTGACCCGGCGCCAGGTTCATCTGAAGAATGGCGCCAGTCTGGTCTTTGACCAGACCGAGGCCCTGCTGGTGATCGATGTCAACTCACAAAAGGCCCAGGCCCGCGACCCCGAAGCCCTGCGTGTGAAAACCAACTTGCTCGCTGCTGCGGAAATCGCCCGCCAGCTGCGCCTGAGAAATGCCTCGGGCATCGTTGTGGTCGATTTCATCCGCTTGCATCATGCAGAAGACCGGGCCGAGCTGGAACGTACGTTCACCTCTGAACTGAAAAAAGACCGGGGCAAGATCACAGTCGGTGGCCTGACCAAACTGGGCTTGTTTGAACTTGTACGCCAAGTGCCGTGAACTGGTGACAGGATCAAGTTGACGCTCCCGGCAAAGACCGCTACATTGAAATAAGACCGGGCATGAACTTTTTTGGACAATGGAAAATCAGCGGCAAGGAGAAGCGCCATGATCACCAGAGTCATCAAACGGGATGGACGCGAAGTCGTTTTCAACATTGAGAAAATCGCCAGTGCCATCCACAAGGCGCTCGATGCCTCCACCGAAACCAACATCAAGGACCCGGCCCAGCCCAGAAGCCAGACCAGCATGGAACTGGCCACGGTGGTGGCCGAGCGGATTGACCAGACGGGCCAGCGCTGTCCATCGATCGAACAGATCCAGGACACGGTCGAGCAGGTCCTGATGGAATCGGGTTTTCCCGAAACTGCCAAGCGCTACATCCTGTACCGGTCCCAGCGGACCCGTGTGCGCGAGATGAAAACGCATCTGATGCAGACGTTTCATGCCATGAACCCCCTGTCAACGCCAGGGACTGATCCTGCCGCAGCTGGCAGGTTGCAGACGGCCAGCCAGACGTCACGGACCGCCAGCGACCATCTGAAAAATTATGGCCAGACCGGTGCCTGTTCCTACAATCTGCTCTATGTCCTGTCGCCGGAACTGAGCCAGGCACACCAGAATCTGGACCTCTTCGTCCACCACCTCGAAACCTATGCCCTGACCTTCGCCGACTTCCCCCTGGATTTGCGGCCCTTGTTTGCCGGCGGTTTCCGCAGTGGCCTGGCCAGCATCCGCCAGCCCTCCGACATCAGGAGCTATGCTGCCCTGGCCGGCGTCGCAGCCGCCAGCATCCGGCAGGAAATCAGTGGCCATGTGTACCTTGTGCATTTCGACCGGGCGATGGCGGATGGCGTCCGGGCAACCCAACAACGGCTTCTGGCCCGGTACGGCAATTGGCTGGCGCCCCAGCAAGCCAGTGAGCTGGCACAGGAAGATACGGCCCTGGCAACCTACCAGGCGATGGATGCCGTATTGAACCAGTTCAAGACCCTGAGCTTCCAGTCCCTGTACGGAAACAGCCAGACCTGCATCCTGTTTGGACTGGAAACTGACCCTGAAGGCAGGCTGGTTACTGAGAAACTGCTTGAGGCTGCGGGCAAAGTGCTACCGGAAGATCCGGTCCATGCGCAGCAGAACAGGCAGCCTCGCCTGATTTTCCGTCTGGCTGCAGGGGTCAACTTGCAGCCGCAAGATCCGAATTACGACCTCTTCCAGCGGGCTTGCCGCTGCTGCGCCCAGACAGGGCAACCAGAATTTGCCTTCGCTGATCCACCCATGGCCAATCTGGCCACCGTCACGATCAATTTGCCCCGCTGCGCCATCCTGGCTCGCAATGATCTCAATTTGTTCTACCATCGTCTGGAGCATTTGCTCAGCTTGGTCATTGGTGCCCTGCTCGAGCGGTACAAGATCTTGCAGTCGCTTGGCACTGGCAGTTTCCCCTTCCTCAGTGGCCTGTCAGGAAAAGGAGAGGACCTTGCCAGGGCAGATGCCGGAAAGCTCGCGAACCATCTGGCCAAAGGCAGCCTGGCCATTGGCCTGACTGGACTTGCCGAAACACTGGTATCGCTGGTCGGTCGCCACCATGGCCAGAGCCGCGAAGCTGAAAGATTGGGTTTGGAAATGGTACAGATGATGCAGCGGGTCTGCTCTGATGCTTCGGACCAGCATGGCCTGTCCTTCCAGTTGCTGGCCGATTGCGATCCACTCGTGGCCAAGGCCTTTGCTGCATCCGATCGCAGAACCTATGGCCAGATTGCCGGAGTGACCAGCCATCAGGCCTATACGCCTGGATTCAGCCTGCCCTGCCGGCCTGTCATCAAAAACCTGGACCGCATCCGGCTGGAATCACCGTATCATCAACTGGTAGACGCCGGCCGTGTGCTGCGAATTTGCCGCAGCAGCGAGACTGCCACCACACCAGACTCCATCGCGACATTTGTTCAACAGGCGTCCGGATCGGGTGTAGGACAAATGATTTTTGACAGCTTAGGGGAATAATCATGACTTCCTGGATCACTTTGCCACACCTTTTCCAGACAGGCATGGTCTGGCAACAAAAGGCCAGAATCCAACTGACCGGACATGCCGGACCCAACAGCACCCTCACAGTTGAATGGACCCGGTTTCCACTCGACCCGCAATCCGTCTCCCCACACGATCCCCGCTATGGCACCCTTTTCACGGCAGCAGTCGATTGTGACAACAAAGGCGCATTCCGTGTCGAGCTGCCAGCTTTTGATGCGTCATTCGACCCGTGCGAGCTGATGGTCAGCGATGGTACGCACAAGATCTGCCTGCGAGATATCCTCGTTGGCGATGTGTTCCTGTTTGCAGGTGAACTGGCACAGTCCGGACAAGGAGCAACTTCTGTCCCAGCATCCATGCATGCCGGGACTGTTCCGGCCGTACAACCCTATTTACGACAGCTGGATCTTCTGGCGTCCGGTGCAGAAATGGTCTGGACCAGCCAGGCGCACTTTGAACCATCCGAACCTGGACAGGGCTGGAGCTTGTCTGCATTGGCCCAGCATTTTGGCCGGGACATTTTGCCCGATATCCATATCCCGGTTGGTTTGCTGCTTTTCGCTGCACCTGACCGTCGCCTGCGCGACTTTTTGCCGGACAACCGCAAGGGATTGTACCGCCAACTCTCTGCCCTCAAAGGATTTGGCGTCTGTGCCATCATCTGGTCCGGGTATCCCAGGGACATTGACCGACCGGACAAGCTGCAGGAAGGCCTGATGAAACTGGCAACCGCCCTGCGCTCGGATCTGAAGGCTGGTCGAGGTTCTGATCCTGCTTTCATTTTATTCCATCTGCCCACGAATTCGGCTGGCCAACGCTGTTTCTTTGAACAGACCCTGGGTAATGAAGCCCTGACGTATGTCCGCCACCACCTCGCTGCACCGACTGCCCTGGTACCCGTCTCTGGTCTCCACTCGTCCCATCCACTGGCAATGCTGGCCGAGCGGCTGCGCCTGGTTTGCCTTGGCTTGCTGTACCAGCGCAAGGCCCCCCGTTCGGCGCCTGAATGTGAAAGCATCGAGCTGGTGGGTGGCAAGCTGATACTGACGTTTTCCAATATTGGCGAGGGTTTGCGCCTGACGCGGGACGACAGCCGGGTGCGCGGTTTTACCATCTGTGGCCCAGACAGGGTCTTCCGTGAAGCTCAGGCCAAGGTCCTCTACGGCGTCCGGGTCATGGTCTGGCACGATGCGATCCCCAATCCCGTCGCAGTCACCTATGGTTTCTATGACCTGCATGAGCGTGCCAACCTGATCAGCAAAGACCATCTGCCCATCGTCCCGTTCCGTTCCGACCAGGAAGAATCGGTCTATGCCCTGCCCCGGGAATGGATGCACTGCGATGACACAGCCGAGTGGCAAGTCTTTGCCGGCTCGATCAAGATTCAGCTCGAAAAGGCGAACAAGTCTGAGGGCGAGGGCTCTCTGAGCCTGAGTTACCAGGCGGAACCCGGCCAGAGCATTGCATTTGGGCCCTGGATTGACCGGCCTGCCGACTTTCCGCCGCTGGATCTCTCATCAGCCCCCAGGCTGATACTCGATGTCTTCAATCCGGATCTGAAGGAGAAAAACCTCTCCCTGAAAGTCATGGGCATTGTCGCTCCAGGTGCCAGGGAAATCGAGACTCCTGCCCAGAAAATCATCCCCGCCCTGCGCTGGCAGACCCTTGCCTTTGACCTGCAACCCTTCGCCCAGGAGATCGACCTGGCCCAAGTGATCCGGATCCAGCTGGTGCTGCAGGACAAATCCAGTCGCGGCCAGCTCTATCTTGATAACATCCGCCAGACCTGAACTGGGCTACGGGACAGCTTGCAAGTTGAGCCCTCTTTGTGTAAGATGAAGCCAATTTCCCTGCCAAGATCGGGAAGAGTAAGCCATAAAACCCCGCCAGAGAGCAAAATCCTACTGAAGTGCTGCGAGATTTTGCCGGAGTGTGAATGGCCCAAGGTCGCCCGGGAGCAGAACGTCAGGCCGTACGTGACAAATCGGCTGCAAAGTGCCCTGCCTTAGGATCAGTATCACGCTGACACCATCCGGCAGGGAAAACTGGTGGTACCACGGAAGTCAAACCTTTCGTCCAGTTGTTTCGGGATACACCCGGACTGGATGGAAGGTTTTTTGTTTATCGTGGTGTCAGGCACCTGACTAAGATATTTGCAAAATTTCCCACTCAGGTGCCTGATACCACAACCACTCAGAAAAGCCTGACACCACACCCACACTCAGGAGGAACCTATGGCGCGTATTGATTCAATCCAGAAAGCTTTTGAACCGCAGGTGATGGAGGGTCCGATCTACCAGAACTGGCAGGACAGGGGCTATTTTACCCCCCAGCCGGATCCGGCGAAAAAACCGTATACCATCGTGATCCCGCCGCCGAACATCACCGGCCAGCTGCATATGGGCCACGCCCTGGACAATACGCTGCAGGATATCCTGATCCGCTTCAAGCGCATGCAGGGCTATGCTGCACTCTGGCTGCCTGGCACTGACCATGCCTCGATTGCGACCGAAGCCAAGATCGTCGAAGCCATGCGCCAGGAAGGCATCAGCAAAGAGGACCTCGGCCGCGAGAAATTCCTCGAGCGCGCCTGGGAATGGAAGCGCCTGTATGGCAGCCGGATCATCGAGCAGCTCAAACGCCTTGGCTCCTCCTGTGACTGGAGCCGCGAACGATTTACCCTCGACGAGGGTTGTTCCGATGCCGTCCAGGAGGTCTTCATCCGCCTCTTTGAAAAGGGCCTGATTTACCGTGGCGAGCGGATCATCAACTGGTGTCCGACCTGCCTGACGTCCATTTCTGACGCCGAGGTCGAATACGAAGAAAAGAACAGCCATTTTTACCATCTGCGTTATCCGCTGGTGGAAGGGGAAGGCTACCTCGTCCTGGCCACGACGCGCCCGGAAACGCTGCTCGGCGACACGGCTGTCGCCGTCCATCCCGAAGACGAACGCTACCAGCACCTGATCGGCCAGCACGTCATCCTGCCGCTGACCGGACGGACCATCCCGATCATCGCAGACACCTATGTTGAAAGCGAATTTGGCACGGGTGTCGTCAAGATCACGCCAGCCCACGACCCGAACGACTTCGAAGTCGGCCTGCGCCACAACCTGCCGGTGCAGAATGTCCTGACCGAAGACGCCCACATCAATGAGCACGGCGGCACCTATGCCGGACTGACCCGCGAGCAGGCCCGAAAGCAGATCCTCCTCGACCTCGAAGCCCAGGGCCTTTTAGAAAAAACCGAGCCGCACAAGCATAATGTCGGCACCTGCTACCGCTGCTCGACTGTCGTCGAACCGCGCGTGTCTTTCCAATGGTTTGTCAAAATGAAACCCCTGGCCGAACCAGCTATTGAAGTAGTCAAATCCAAAGAGACCCGCTTTGTGCCCGAGCGTTTCGACAAGACGTATTTCAACTGGATGGAGAACATCCGTGACTGGTGCATTTCCCGCCAGCTCTGGTGGGGCCATCGCATCCCAGCTTACTATTGCCAGGACTGCGACCACACCATCGTCGCCCGCGAAAAGCCTGCGGTCTGCCCGGAATGCGGCAGCACCCACCTTGTCCAGGACGAGGACACCCTCGATACCTGGTTCTCATCTGCCTTGTGGCCGTTCTCGACCCTCGGCTGGCCCCATGACACCGAGGACCTGAAGTATTTCTATCCCACCAGCGTCCTGGTCACGGGCTACGACATCATTTTCTTCTGGGTCGCGCGCATGATCTTCTCCGGCATCGCCCATACCGGCCAGACCCCGTTCCATACGGTCTTCATCCATGGCATCGTGCGCGACGAAAAAGGGCGCAAGATGTCCAAATCCCTGGGCAATGGCATCGATCCGCTGGAAATCATCGACGAACTCGGCGCTGACGCTCTGCGCTATGCCCTGGTTACTGGCAACGCCCCCGGCAACGACTTGCGCTTTTCCAAAGAGAAAATCGAAGCCGGCCGCAACTTCATCAACAAGATCTGGAACGCCTTCCGCTTCGTGGTCATGAATTTTGACGACGAAATGGATTTCTCCGCTGTCTCGTCTGCTGATTATACCCTCGAGGATCGCTGGATCCTCTCGCGGCTCCAGACCTTGAAAACCGAAGTGACGACCAATCTCGACAATTACGATCTCGGTGTTGCCCTTTCAAAGATCTACAGCTTCCTCTGGGAGGAATACTGTGACTGGTACATCGAGATCGCCAAGGCGCGCCTGAACGAAAAAGGTTCGCACGGCCGCCTGGTCGCCCAGTCGGTTTTAAACCGAGTGTTGGTCGAAGCCCTGCGCCTGCTGCATCCGTTCATGCCTTTCGTCACTGAGGCGATCCATGGCCACCTGATCCAGCCAGCCGAATCGATCATGGTCAGTGACTGGCCAGTCCAGGACGATGCGCTGAATTTCCCGGAAGCCGAGCGCCAGATGGCCATCCTGATGGATGCGATCCGCGAAATCCGCAACGTGCGCACCAGCATGAACGTGCCGCCGTCCAGAAAAGCCAGCATCATTGTCGTCTCGCCGGACGAAGCCACCCGACACATGTTTGAGGCCAGTGAAGCTTTCCTGCAGCGTCTGGCCAGCGTCCAGTCGGTCAAAACTCAGGCGGACAAAACGGATATCCCCTCGACTGCAGTCACGGCCATCTTTACAGCTGGCGAAATTTTCATCCCCCTGACCGACCTGATCGATCTCGGCAAGGAAATCGAACGTCTGGAAAAGGAAAAAGCCAACCTGGAAAACGAGGTTGCCCGTGTCAATGCCAAGCTCGACAATGCTGAATTCGTCGCTAAAGCTCCGGCCAAGGTCATCGATGCTGAACGCGAAAAGATCGGCCGATATACCGCCATGTTACAGAATGCCAGTGAACGCCTGGCTCAGCTGCGCACCCTGTAAGCATCATGGAAAAATTGCAGACGCCCGCCTACCGGCCCAGTTTTTCCAGCCACACCGTCCTGGTCACCGGCGGCGCTGCTGGCATTGGCCGTTGCCTGACCCTGAGTTTTGCCCAGGCGGGGGCGCAGGTCATTTTCGCTGATCGCGACCAGGCGGCAGGGGAGGAGACGCTGGCGATCCTTGCTGAGCAAGGCCTGTTGGCCCATTTCATCCAGGCAGACCTGTCTGACCAGACCCAGATCGAACAGCTGGCCCGGCAAACGGTTTCCCTGGCCCCAGCTGGCCTTCATGTCCTGATCCATAATGCGGCCATTGCCAATGCCCACACTGCCCAGGTTTTTGGTGCTGACCCCGCTGCATTTGACCAGGTCCTGGCTGTTAACCTGGCTGCACCTTTTCATCTGACCCGCCTGCTGAAGGCGTCCCTGATCCAGACGGGCGGCTGTGTGATCAACCTGGCTTCGACCCGGGCTTTCCAGTCCGAACCACAATCCGAGGGCTATGCTGCCAGCAAAGGTGGCATCGTGGCTCTGACCCATGCCCTGGCCCTCTCGCTGGGTGAGCATGGGATCCGGGTCAACGCCATCGCCCCCGGCTGGATCGACACCACGGAATGGCAGAAGGGAAGGCCCGATCCTGCAATTTGGCCGGAGGAAGAACATCATCAGCATCCAGCCGGCCGGATCGGCCGCCCAGCTGATATCGCCGCCGCCTGCTTTTTCCTGGCCAGCCCGGATGCAGGCTTCATCACCGGCCAAACCCTGGTGATCGATGGCGGCATGACTCGCAAAATGATTTATCGTTGACTGGAGGATGCAAACCCTCTAAAATGGAAAAGGACCATCAAGCGCCGCTTGTTTCAGGCAGCCTTGACCACCACGAATGCCATGTGAATGGAAACAGGTAAAGGAGATTACTATGCCACTGGTAAACACGACGGAAATGTTCAAGAAAGCCTATGAGGGTGGCTATGCCATCGGTGCTTTCAACGTCAACAACATGGAAATTATTCAGGGTATCACCGAAGCAGCCAAGGAACTCAACGCCCCCCTGATCCTGCAAGTTTCTGCCGGCGCCCGTAAATATGCCAACCACACCTACCTGGTCAAGCTCGTTGAAGCTGCCCTCCAGGTCACCGATCTGCCGATCGCCCTCCACCTCGACCACGGCGATTCCTTCGAGCTTTGCAAAGACTGCATCGATGGCGGTTTCACCTCTGTCATGATCGACGGCTCCCACCACAGCTACGAAGAAAACGTCGAGCTGACCAAAAAGGTCGTCGAATATGCCCATGCCCGCGGCGTCACCGTTGAAGCCGAGCTCGGCCGCCTCGCCGGCGTCGAAGACGACGTCAATGTTTCTGCCGAAGATGCCTCCTACACCAATCCCGACCAGGTCGTTGACTTTGTCACCCGCACCGGCTGTGACTCCCTGGCCATCGCCATCGGCACCAGCCACGGCGCCTTCAAATTCAAGCCCGGCCAGAAGCCCCAGCTGCGCTTCGACATCCTCGAGGAAATCGAACGCCGCCTGCCTGGCTTCCCGATCGTCCTGCACGGTGCCAGCTCCGTCATCCCGGAATTTGTTGACATGATCAATGCCAACGGCGGCAAGATGGACCACGCCATCGGCATCCCGGAAGACATGCTGCGCCAGGCTGCCAAGAGCGCCGTCTGCAAGATCAACATCGACTCCGACCTGCGCCTGGCCATGACCGCCACCATCCGCAAGTACTTCGCCGACAACCCGAGCCACTTCGATCCCCGCCAGTACCTGGCTCCGGCTCGCAAGGCGATCAAGGACATGGTTGCCCGCAAGATCACCAACGTCCTCGGCTGCGACGGCAAGGCCTGATTGAAACCTTAACCCTGGGTTTTCTCGTAGGAATAACACGCTCAATCAGCACAGTTTCCGATGAGAGACGTTCAATTCATCTTAGTTCAATTGACTGGCAGACAGCAGACCATGCTGTCTGCCTTTGCATTCTGGACAAAGAATCTGTTACCGTATTGATAAACAAAAAAGGAGTGATCGATTGGCAAAGCGTGAGAAAACTGAAATATCAATTCGCAGTTCTGCTGCCGAATACCTGACTTTTATCGCGTCTACTGGTAACAGTCAAGATAGCTTTGATATGCGGTATGAAGACGAGAATATCTGGCTGACACAAAAAATGTTGGCTACACTTTATGATGTTGAAATAAATACAATTAATTATCACATCAAAAAGATATTTTCAGACAATGAGCTGATGGAGAATTCAGTTATTCGAAAATTTCGAATAACTGCCGATGACGGAAAATCATATGAGACAAATCATTACGCCTTGCAAATGATCATTGCTGTGGGTTTCAAAGTCAACTCCGAACGTGCTGTCCAATTTCGCAAGTGGGTGAACCAGATCGCAAAAGACTACACCATAAAAGGGTGGGTCATGGACGATGAGCGAATAAAAAGCGGATCCTTTTTGACCGATAAATATTTTGAGGAACAGCTAGCCAGGATTCGGGAAATCCGGGCGAGTGAGCGCAAGTTCTATCAAAAAGTGACTGATCTATATGCAACTGCACTTGATTATGACAAAAATGCGAAAGCAACCAAACGATTTTATGCGACTGTACAGAATAAAATGCATTTTGCAGTACATGGACGCACAGCGGCTGAATTGATCGTAGATCGCGCTGACAGTAAAAAAGAGCACATGGGTTTGACGACGTGGCAGGATGCACCCGATGGCAAAATCAAATTGACTGATGTTACAGTAGCCAAGAACTATCTATCTGAATTTGAATTAGGACAACTTAACCGGCTGGTTAACTCCTATTTAGATTTTGCAGAAAATATGGCGCAGCGGAAAATTCCGTTGACGATGCAAGACTGGGAAATTCGACTGAATTCATTTATCGAAATGTTCGAATATGGTTTACTTAAAGATGCTGGTAAAGTCTCAGCAGAAATTGCAAAACTGCATGCTGAAAGTGAATTCGAAAAATATCGCATCATCCAGGACCGACGCTTCATATCTGACTATGATAGATACTTATTAGAATTGGAAGCGCTAGCAAAAAGCGATCAATAATTAGGGTAAAACCAATATTCCCTTGCACCCTGAGGAGGACACGACATGCGCAAATGGAAAATGCCCATCACAGACTGGTGGATATCCGGGATTGTCATGGGCACAGGTAATTTTTGCCAGCATACTGAAGCGGAAGCGCTGCGCCTGATGGACCACTTTGCCGAGCATGATGGCAACCTGCTCGACACAGCCAACAGTTATTGCAAGCAGCGGCCGGATGACCAGAATGTGGCTGAGCAGATCGTCGGACGCTGGCTCAGAGAATCCGCCCAGGCCAAGGACATGCTGGTCAGTACGAAGGGTGGGCACACCCTGAGTGCTGATTTTGCGCCCGCCCACATCGACCGGAATGAAATCGAAGTGGAGCTGGACCTGAGCCTTGCCACCTTGGGCCGCGAGACGATCGACCTGTACTATCTCCATCGCGACGATCCCAGCCAGCCCGTCGAAGCATTGCTGGACATCCTGCGTGAATTTCGCCGCAAGGGTAAAATCCGCTATTTCGGGCTTTCCAACTGGTCGACGGAACGGTTGCGCGAAGCCATTGCCCTGGAAAAACAGCCCAGTGACCGTGGCCTGGTGGCTGTCCAGAACCGCTGGAGCCTGGTGCGCTACAATGACCAGGCTGCCAGTGATCCGAATTTGGTGGCGATGGACTGGCCGGCCTGGGATTTGTTCCGACAGGAGCAATTGACGGTGATGCCTTATTCGTCACTGGGCAAGGGTTATTTCAGCAAATATTTGCAGAATACCTGTGAATTAACCGAGAAACTGCGCCGTTATTATGAAAATGACCTCAACCAGAAGCGCGCCGAGGCTTTGCGTCAGCTGCAAAAGGAAACTGGCTACAGCATCAGCCAGTTGGTCCTGGCCTGGCTGATGCATCAGCCCTTGCCGGTCTATCCCGTGGCCGCATTCCGGCGTAATGAACAATTGCACGATGCAGTCGGTGCCGCCGCTATTAATCTCTCCTACGAGATGATTGAGCGCCTCGGTGCCGGCGAGCCCTGGTGAGCAGTCATTGACCGCCTGGCCGTTTGATCAGATTTCACTCAGCCCGGAAGGACCGCTCAGAACCTGACCCGGCAGCCATGTTCCTTTTGCAGTTCGGCCAGCTGGTTACATTCTTCGCGCAGCTTGAGCCGGTATTCGCGGCGCAACAGGGCGTTTTCCCATTCCTTTTGCTGGACAATTCCGTTCGGAATGAACGGCGGCACGGGTTTGGGTTTGCCTTCTTCGTCGACTGCCACAAACAGCAAGTAGGCCCGGTTGACCAGTTTCTGATCACCGTTGAGTGCCTCACAGTAGGTCTGCACGCGTACTTCGATCGAGGTCCGGCCGGTCCAGGTGACCTCGGCCTCGAGGATCAGCAAATCGTTGAGGTAGACGGGGGCGATGAATTCCAGCGCATCGACCGTTGCGGTCGTCACTTCGCCGGCTGCGTGGCGGCGGGCGGCTGAGGCTGCCGTGACATCGATCCATTCCATCAGCCGGCCGCCAAACAGCCGGTTGGTATTATTGACGTGAGAATGCATGACAATCTGGACATGAGTGGTGCGCATGAGAGTACCTGCTTTTCTTGCTAAATTGGATTCATTCCATCTCATTCTAGCCTGCTGTCTGGCTCGGGGAAAGACTGGTAACCGGTGTTTTCGCATCTTTCGCCAGACTATGATAGGGTGATGACAGTCATCAGCCAAGTAGGGAGGGGGTTATCCGTGAGCGTTCAATCCGAATCAGTACCCGATCAAGCCGGTCCAGTCATGCAGCCATCTGCTGAACGAGTGGCTGACCTGCAAGCTGAAAAGCAGGCTTTGCGCCAGCAACTGGCACGTGTGCGCGAGCTGCTCGATCCAAAGCAAGCCACTGCCTGGTCTGAGGCTATCGGCCAGCAGTTGCTCGCCAGCAAATTGCTCACCATGTTTTCATCCGACCAGCTCGACCCAGCAACGCCGATCATAAAAAAGACTCCTGGGATTGGACTTTTCATCGCCATGCGCCAGGAAGTCGATTTCCAGCCAGTCTGGCAAACATTGCGCTCGCGAGGATTTCGGTTGTGTTTTCCCCGCATGATCCGGTCTGAGGGTCGCACCGATCTCGAGTTCCTGGCCATGCCAAACCAGCTTGATCCGACCAGCTTGCTTGTCCAGAGCCACTTTGGTGTCCGTGAACCTGCTGCTGCGACCCCCCAGAACGGTCTGGTGACCTGTGATCCGGACCTGATCCTGTTGCCCGGCCTCGGCTTCGACCGAGCGGGCAATCGCCTCGGCTGGGGCCAGGGCTACTATGACCATTACCTCGCCCGGCGCCTGGCGCAAAACCCATCAGACAGGCCGATCCTGGTCGGGATTGCCTATCCGTTCCAGATCCTGGGCCAGATACCTGCCGGTGACAGAGACATCCCCGCCGACTATTTGCTCAGCCCGGATGGACTCGTTAAAACGCAGCGTCCTTAACCCGGGTGCTGATTGATATCCAAAAAACCTTATCACACAACAATCCCAGGGAGGTGTTCCATGATGAAACTGACCATTCTCGGCGCTTCTGGCGCATTCCCGGCCCCCGGCACCGCGACCTCCGGCTATCTGCTGGAGATCGACGGCCATCACGTCCTGATCGATTGTGGCAGTGGCGTTCTGTCCCGCCTGCAGGAGCATATCCGGCTCGACCAGCTCGAGGCGGTCATCCTGACCCATCTCCATTCCGACCA
>DIGA01000037.1 GCA_002419365.1 Mageeibacillus sp. UBA5734
TGTTGGGCGAAATTGGCCAAATATCGAAAGCCACCTGGTTTCGTCCCTCAGCCTTGGCCTGGTACAGCAGTTTGTCTGCCCTGTCCAAGGCCTCGTGCTGCTGGATGTCTGCCTGAGACGGTATGAACAAAGCGCCGATGCTGACTGTTACTTTTCTTGCCTGACCGCCAAACAGGAAAGCCATCTCTTCAACATCACGGCGCAAACGCTCGGCCAGATCACGGGCTTGAGCAGGATCATCGATTTGTGCCACTACGGCAAATTCCTCACCGCCATAGCGGGCAGCCAGATCGCCCGATCGAATGCTCTGCTTGAGGATGGCAGCGAACTGGCGTAGCAGTTCATCACCGCACAGATGGCCGCAGGTGTCATTGATTTTTTTGAAATGGTCCAGGTCCAGCATCAGGATCGCCAGTCCATGTCCTTGCGTTTGCAGGTTTGAAGCTAGCTCAGCCATGAAATCGTCAAACGAAGTCCGGTTCATCAGGCCGGTCAAATAATCTTTCATCGCCAGATTGCTGACCTGGCGATGGGCGTTGGTGGCGATCATGATGTAATAGCTGGCCGAATTTGTGACACCTGCGATGTTCAGGACAACATTGAGCGTGTGGAAAAATCCAGTCATCCCCTGACTCATCTGCACGGGAGGGGTCTGGTTGAAGGCCATGAAAAAAACAAAAATAAACATCACGGTCTCGAGCAGGACACCCAGCCACTTTTGCCAGGGTTTCCAGTTGGTGAACATGATCAGCCCGGCCATATTGAAAAAATAATACTGGAAACCAGGAGTGAGACCAAATTGCAGGACTTCCACAACGGACATCCCCGAGATCAGGCTGATGAAAAACAAAGAGCCCAGGCCATACCGTTGCCTGCGATTGAGCCAGATTGCCAGTCCGGAGACCAGGACTGCCATTACTTGCAGGACCGCCACCAGTGGGCAGCCGACCAGTAAGAAAAAAACCGAAGCCAGGATGGCACACAAAAACACGGTGCTGATATAGACGAGGTTCGATTGGTTTTTATATTGCTGCGTTTCGAATTGCTTTTGCAAGTAGCGATTTTCCACGTTGAAAACCTCGGGCCATTCTGGGTCGAGCCGGGCCTTGATGTCCCGGCCAGCTCGGTTTGAAGACTAGTATAACACTGAAAATTTTGACATGCGATGCTTTGTTATCATCGCTGGCGGTGTCATGATATACTTGAATCCATAGGAATAACGCCAAACAATTTGAATGTCATAACAACATGCAGGAAAGGAACATCATGCGACGCAGACTGGCATTTTTCCTGATGATCGTTGTGATCCTGTGGCTTCCCCAGACAGTCTATGCCCAGCCTGAGACGGTCAACTACCAGGTTGACAGGGATTACCCACCGTTTTCCTATACCACCGACGGCAGTTTGTACGGTTTCGACCCCTATCTGACCAACATCATTTTTAATTCCGATGCATACACACTCGACTATTCGACCGATTCCTGGGACCAGGTCTATCCGCGGCTGGTTTCCGGCGAGATCGATTTGGCAGGCATCATTGCGGTGACCGAGCAGCGCAAGCAAGAAGTCCTCTTTTCAGGACCACTGTTTAATTCATACATTGCCGTCTACACCCGCTCTGATTTCCGGAAAATCACGCTCGAGGACTTGGCCAGACTGCGCGTGGGAGTTGGCCGAGGCTATTATTCCGAATCGGTGCTCCGCGATGAACTCACCATCGATACGTATGTCGCCTATGATGATTTGAATGGTGCCATCCATGACTTGAAAACAGGTGCGATCGACGTTATTTTCGAAAATCAACAATTGCTCGATAACCTGTTAATCCGGGAAGGCCACAAAGGGCCCGTCGTCGCCCAGTTCACAGAGCTCTATCCCCGGGCCCATGCCTATGCCATCAGCAAGAAGCGCCCTGAGCTCGTCAGCTTCATAAACCAGAGGATCAGTGAACTCAAGCGCAGCGGTGTTTTTGAAGAGATTTATACGAAATATTTCTACGAGCACACGGCTGACTATATCCGGATCCGTAACTGGCGAATTGCTTTTTCGGTCATCCTGGTTCTCATTTTGTTCGCCGGCCTGTTCCGTTTGATGCAGACGGTCATCCGGCTGCTGAAAAGCGACCTGCAACGCAGCCTCAGCCACCTGGAATCAGCCCGCGATGAACTGGCTGCAGCCAATATCACTTTGCAAAGCAAATTGGCCGAAATCGAAGACCTGGCCTATGTCAACCGGGTCACCCGGTTACCGAACAAGAACCGGTTCAAGGAAACAGTCGAGCATTTGATTTCAGATCCCAGTATAGACTATTTTTGTTTTCTCTTCCTCGATCTCGACGATTTCAAGGAAGTCAATGAAGCCTTTGGTCATGGTATTGGTGACCAGGTTCTGCAAAAAATAGCCCGAAGGCTGAGTAGTGCCGAACTGGAAAGCCACGTCCAGGTTTTCAATCTTGGCAGTGACGAATTTGCCTGCCTGTTCATCCGCGGTTCCAACTCAGTGGTTTGTCCTGATTCAACACGCATGCTGGAACGCATCGCCAAACCGCTGGCTATTGCGGATCATGTGTTCAACCTGTCCGCAAGTGGCGGGATTGTCAGCTACCCAGAACACGGGGAAACATTTGATGAGCTCTTTAAAAATGCTGATACGGCCTTGTACCATGCCAAATCCATTCAGCGCGGCATCGCGACAGTGTATGATCCGGCTTTCGGACAGGCAGTGATCGCCAAGACGCTGCTCCAGCGTGATTTGCGCCAGGCCTTGGCAAACCAGGAATTCGAGCTGCATTACCAGCCCCAGCTGATTGCCAAATCAGGCAAGATTTGTGGCTTCGAGGCGCTGGTGCGCTGGAATCGTCCTGGTCATGGCAGAGTCTCCCCCCTGATGTTCATCAAAGCTGCTGAAGAAAGCCAATTGATCATCCCACTCGGTGAGTGGGTGCTCAGAACCGCCTGCCACTTCATCCGCGAACTCAATGCCAGATCACAATCGACCTTCTATGTTTCGGTCAACATCTCTTCCATCCAGATTCATCAAGACCATTTTGTCGATCATATTCTGGAAATCCTGGAACAAACCGGACTCAATCCGACTTGCCTGGAACTGGAGATCACCGAATCCGCCTTCCTGAAAACCACTGAGCAAATCATTTCCAAACTGGATCGCCTGCGTTCCGCAGGCATCCGCATTGCCCTCGATGATTTTGGCACCGGCTATTCCTCCCTGAGCTACCTGAAAGAACTGCCCATGTCGACTCTGAAAATTGACCGTTCATTCATCCAGAATCTGCTCGATGATCCGAAAGCCAAATCCCTGACCCGTTCAATCATCACCATCGGTCATTTGCTCGACATGAATGTGGTGGCCGAAGGCATCGAAACACAGGAACAGCGCACCTATCTGGCATCGATCGAGTGCGATTGTTTCCAAGGCTATCTGATCCAGAAACCCTTGCCGGAAAAACAGCTCTACGAGTGGTTGGAGACGATTGGGACTGGAACATAGGCATCATTTGATCGTGTCTTGATGTTCTGTAATCACCGTGACGCCATAGCGCGTTCCGAGCCAGAGCTGGCCGTCCTGGTCCTCTAACATCACTTTAACTTCGTTGTCGGATAGTCCACTCGTCTGGTCAAGAATGGTCACGCCATCGGGATCGACGATTGCAACACCGTCATACTCAGAGCCAAGCCACATCCGCTGAGCCTGGTCCTGGAAGATCGACCGGACTTTTTCACCTGCGAGGCCGTCGTCTTTGGACAACGTTCGCACAAGGGACCACGCCCCATCCGTGTACTGGAAAATGGCTGCTCCGCCCTCGCTCAACAATCCCGTTCCCACCCAGACTTCCTGCAGCTGGTCTTGGTAGATCGACGTGACATACTCATGCGGCAGCCCGTTGTCCACCGTCCAGTAATGCCAGTTGCCATCTGCAGCCAGATAACTGATGCCGCCACGACTGTTGTAGGAGCCAAACCAGATCCCACCATAAGAATCGGGCAAGATGACATTGACCATGTCACTCAAAAGGCCATCCTCCCGGGTCCATGACTTGCTGATGTGTGCTTCTACGCCATCATCAGGCAGTGCAATCTGAACCGCACCGCTCCAGGTTCCGGCCCAGATCAGGCCCGACGGATCCTCTGCCAGGGTATTGACACGGTTATCCGGCAATCCGTCCTTTTTGGTCAGTGTCTGCCATTGGCCATTGGCCAGGCAGGAGACTCCTTGATCATGACCCAGCCAGATCCGTCCGGGGCGATCAACCAGGATCGCCCGTGTGTAAGTGAAGCTGGACTCTTCTGGCGTCTGGGCCATGACTTCGAACGTGTGCCGGTCGATCCTGAACAGGCCCTCGACGCCACCGGCCCAGATTGTATCACCCTGGATCGCCAATGCGGATACCTCCTCAGGCGGATCGATCACGACGAATCCAGAATGGGCAGATTGTAGTGCCACCATCGCGGCATGGCTTAGGTTCAGGTACCATGTGAGCAGCGACACCACGGCCAGTGCGACCAGAATCTGGATCAGTCGGACGGACCTGCCAGTTACCAGCACAACGACTCCCTCAAACCAGATCCATCAATGGATCTGGCGGCCGAGTTTGACGATTGTTTCAAACTGCTTGCCCAGGTCGAGCGCAACCTGTTCCTTGGTGTAGCCGATCGCCTGCAGGGCGCGTTCGATTTCGACTGTTGGCACGCCATTGTTGACATTTTTCATGATGTCGATCGCCTGGTTGAGCCGGCTCGACTGGACCGAGGCGTTGAAATGCTGAGCTGCCGGCATGACCTGGTTGTCCCACTGCTTGGTCAACTGGCGCATGCCCTCGGAAATTTCATCTTCAAAACGCAGCGGATCGAGAGTGCGGAACTTGGCAGCTTCGTCGAAATGCTTCATGCCCTTGTACGTGATGGCATTGCCGACCTGTTCGGCATCTGCAATCATGTGGGCCTGGCGATTGATAGCCAAGTCGAGGGCCCGTTCGTTGGCACCATAGGCTTCCGGATGGAATTTATCGGTGAGGGCATGGTCGAGCCGCTGGATGACGTCATCTGGCGTCATCGAATCTGGGAAATAGGCCCGCGAATTTTCATACAGGCGCTGCCGGTACAGATCGTCCCACTGGCTAGGCTTGATGTCATGGCCATTAAGCCGGATGGTCACATCCCGGTCAAAGCCAATCTTGATCTGGCCGCTCTTATTGGTAGCTGCAACCACCTGGAGATCATCGCTGCTACAGGCGAGGCGCGTGGCCAGCTCTTCCCTGACTTCCCGGTCAACCTTGTCAAAGAGATTCTGCAACTGGCGATTATACTGCTGTACAGCCGCGGCTGCTTCATCACTGTTCCTTGCCAGCTCATTGAGGGCCCGGATCGAGCTGCGGTCCTGCTGGATGTTCAGGATTCTTTGCAGGATGTCGTCTTCACTGCCGCCCGAACGGATTGCATGGACAAAATCCTCAGCCGCCTGACGCCCCGCTGCCGTGCGCTGCAGACCCGCATGCAAGCGGACCAGGTCATCGGCGGAGCGGACAGCCCCACCCGGGGTGCCTCCAGCCGCCCGGATCAGGTCATCGGCGTAGGTAGACAGGCGGTTCAGGGCGGCCCGGCTGGTGTCAGCCACCGTCCCGGCACCGTCGATCAGGCCATACATTTTGATCACGCCCATCGCATACAGGCCGGCCCGCTCGGTGGCACTCTTGTTTGGATCCATGCAATTGACAATGTCTTGCAAACCGGACATTTCATACAAGGTCGATGCTACTTTCTGCCCGGAACCGATCGGGTCATTGACCAGGTCGGATGCGGTCATCTCCATCGTCGCCAGCAAAATGCCCGGGTCCCTGGCCAGATCCCTCAGGATGTTCATGCCCTCACTGGCCAGATCGCCAACGGCTCCACCCACGCCACGGACAAATTGCCAGGAATTATTCAGGGCCTCGAGCGGATTCTCGGCCAGATACTGCGGCAGATCAACTTCCAGGGTCCGGCGAAAATCGGCATAAGCCTGGGCCAGTTCCGAGACATCATTATAGACCCCGCTGAGGAAGTCCTTGATGAAATTGGTATTGGAATTTTCTGCCAGCAGCTGCTCCACACTTTGCTGGTGACGCTGTTCAGTCAGTGCACGAACTTCGGCAAACTGCTCAGGGGTCAGATTGTTGCGGATGTACTCGTACGGATTCATGTTCGGGTTCTTGATCAGTCCAAGCATGAAATTGGGAAACATCGGGCCTAGGACATTGGCCAGGCTCGACAGCAGAGCTGGTGAAAGACTCAGCATCAGGGCGGTCGGTGTGCCGCTGTTGGCCAGCCAGCCGCGGATATTGCGGCCACTTTCGGACCAGCCGGAATCGTCTGCCCAGACATTCATGTCCCGCAGAAGCACCAGGGCAGAAGCGATCACCAGAAACAGAACCACTTGGGCGGCCGTTTTCTTTTTTGCCTGATTCAGGCTGGCAATCACGACAATCGCCACAAAGATCAAGATCTTCACCACCGTGCTGACGATTGTCTTACCAAAGATGACCGGAGGAATCAGGCCGGACAACAACAGGCCCAGGATCAGCCCCCAGACGAAGACCGCAAACGCATCGAGGTTGAAGATCTTGCGCTTCTTGACCCGGAACAAGCGCTGCAGGTCGGATTTGGCCAAGGTCAGGACCAGGATCAGAAAGCTTCTCTCGCGCTGACTGACGGCAAGAAACAAGAAAATAGCCAGCATGAGACAGGCGGCATTGTTCAGGATGAAAATCCCGGCCAGCATGGCGAGGCTGAAGCCAACCAGGGTGTAGGGCACCGATTTGCCGCTACTGCCCTGGACCCGAAGATGGAACAGCTGGTCCATCATCGTGCCCAGATCTTTGAAAAACTGCTTGAAGCCAAAAGAAATGAGCCGGGAAATGGTTCCAAAAGCGACCGTTGAGAGTAGCATCCAGAACAGTAGGCTGTTGAAGGACTGGCCTGCTGCCGCCCGCTCGGTCAGACCTGTTTTGACCAGGTTCAGAATCATCGCCAGCCAACGGTTTTGCTCCACGATGCGGATGGTGTCATTGACGACAACCATCAGATACGTGTGGACGACGAAAACAAGGATGAAGGTCAGGACGGCAAACAGGAGTCGCCATTTGAGGCTTTTGACCATTTGCCGCAGCAGATGCACCAGAAGCTGGAACAGCGTCTTAGGCCCCTGGTAAGCGATTGTTCCCGTGGCAGAAGTGGCAATTGCAGGCATTGCAGACACCTCCTCTAGAAGAACCAGGCAGACAAGTCCGCCCAGACATAAGGAATTCGCTCTCTGCTTTCATTATATAGGATCTCGTGTGAAATGCGTGATACACTGTTAGCAGCCCGGCAACAAACAGCGCCCGTACAGGGTGCTGATGACTCACCAATCAAGTCAGGCAAGTCAGGATGGTATGGCAATGGAACGACCCCTGGTCAGTATCGTAGTGCCAATTTATAAAGTCGAAAAATATCTCGAGCGTTGCCTGGATTCTCTGGTGGCCCAGGACTACCGCCCCTTGGAAGTGATCCTGGTCAATGACGGTTCGCCCGATGGCTGTGGCGATATCATTCACCGCTACGAAGCCCGTTATCCAATTTTCCGCTCCCTCTGGCAGGAAAACCAGGGTCTTGCCGCAGCTCGCAACAATGGCATCGCCCTGGCCACCGGCAAATACATCGCCCTGGTCGATTCAGATGATTATGTCGAGCCCGATTTCATCAGTAGCATGGCAGATCTGGCTGAGGAACGCCAGGCCGACATCGTCATGGGCAATTTCTACATCGATTTCCCCCGCGGTGGCATCAAGATCCCCTTCCGGATGCTGACCATGCACAAAAACCTCTCCGGTGAAGAAGCCGCCCAGATGTCATTGACCTTGCTGCGCATCCCCGCTTTTGCCTGGAACAAGCTCTATCGCCGCGAACTATTTGCCGACCACAACATTTCCTACCCCTCGATCTATTACGAGGACGTGGCCACAACTTCGCGCCTTTTGATCAAATCCGGCCGGGTAGCGATCCAGCAAAAGCCGGTCTACCATTATTGCCTGCGCAGCACTGGTATCACCGGCAATTTCCGGATGAAAAATGTCAATGACTATCTCAAAGCCGTCGATATTGTGCGTCATTTCATCTGGGACCAGCAACTCTGGACGACCTGGAAACGCCCGTACCGTGCGTTCCTGCGCACCGTTGAAGCCCAACTGTTCCTGGCGATCGTTCTGCAGATGAACCAGATGTCGGTCAGAAAACGCCAGCACCTGATGCGCCAGGTCCATCACCGGATCCGTCGTCTGGCCGCTCCCCCCGTGACTGGCGAGATCAGTGCAGAATATGAGCAAAGCATCTTCGCCCTGCCTCTGCGCCTCTTCAAAAAGGCCACCGCCTTCCGCTGGATCCGCGGCGGCAAAGAGTAAGGGGACAAGCAAAGAGCTGTTTGACCCTGTAATAATTCTGATGGCGTAATCGGGTGTATAATAATAGTGATAGCTCTTTATTTTTAAATGCAAATTGATCATTCAGTCTGCACTTGAAATCGTTCCCGAGGAGGTGGTTGTATGCGGTTTAAAGCATGGGCCAGTTACATGCTGGTCATACTCATGCTCGTGGCAATTCTCCCCATTTCAGCGGTCAGTGCCGCTTCAGATCCCTTGCAGGTGTATGCAAACCTGGGGAAATCTGATGTTGCATTTGTCCCGGATGAAATCGTTGTCAAGTTCAAGAATGACCACAAACCTTTCCAGGTGATCAAAGTCCCAGAGGGCAGGGTCAAGGAAAAGGTGCAGGAGTACGCTCGCAGGCCGGATGTGGTCTTTGCCGAGCCTAACTATTACGCGCAGGCCTTTGCCGCCCCCAGCGATCCGTACTACGCACTCCAGTGGAATTTTGCCACTGAAGACAAAGGCGGCATCAACCTGGAGTCTGCCTGGACGGAATCGACCGGAGCAGATGTGATCGTGGCGATCGTCGATACCGGCATCGCTTATGAGAATTATGGCAATTTTGTCCTGGCCCCGGACTTGGCCGGTACACATTTTGTCAAAGGCTATGACTTCGTCAACAACGACGACCACGCCAACGATGACAATAGCCATGGCACACATGTGGCCGGCACCGTTGCCCAGAGCACAAACAATGCCATCGGCGTCGCGGGCATCGCCTACAACGCCTCTCTGATGCCAGTTAAAGTCCTCAATAAAAAGGGCTCTGGCACCTATACCGCCATAGCCAATGGAATTTATTTTGCCGCCGAAAACGGGGCAGACGTGATCAACATGAGCTTGGGCGGTCCTTATCCATCCACCCTACTTGAAAATGCGCTGGCGAATGCCCATAGCAATGGCGTTACCATCGTCGCTGCTGCCGGCAATGATGGCACAGGCACAGTCAGCTATCCTGCCGCATATGATGAATATGTCATCGCAGTCGGAGCTACGCGTGTGGACAAAACCCTCGCCTATTACTCCAACTGGGGCTCGAGACTTGATCTGGTCGCACCCGGTGGTGACGTTAACGTTGACCAGAACGGTGATGGCTACAAGGATGGCATTCTCCAGAACACCTTCAATCCCACCACCAAAGTGGTCAGTGACTTCGGCTATTATTTCTTCCAGGGTACCTCGATGGCATCCCCGCATGTCGCCGGTGTCGCCGCCCTGGTCATCGCCAAAGGGATTGCGAACAATCCAGCTGGAGTACAGGCAGTTCTGCAGACCACAGCACTCGATCTCGGCGCAGAAGGGCGAGATGATCTGTATGGCTATGGCCTGGTCGATGCAGGCAAGGCACTGAATGCAACGGTCGAGCCTCCGCCAGATGAGAACACAGCGCCAACTGCAGATCCTCAGTCGGTAACAACAATGTTCAATACACCTGTGACGATTACATTGACTGGTAGCGATCCAGAGGGGGATTCACTAACTTACGAGATTGTGACGGGGCCTGCTCATGGCGTCCTGTCAGGTACTGCCCCTTCGCTCACCTACACGCCTAATGCAGAATTTTCCGGTGATGATTCCTTTACCTTCAGCGTGTTTGATAGTGAATTGCATAGCAATCCAGCCACTGTCAGCATCACCGTCAATCCAGCCACACCTCCGCCGGAGAATCCAGAATTGGACGTAAACATTGTAATGGCGACATCTGGCAAGAAGGCCGGCAAAAACTATTTTGTCTGGGCCACGGCTACAGTCACCGCTTCTTTGGATAGTGATCCTCTTGCCGGAGCTACGGTAACTGGGCATTGGATCGATGCCACAACCGATCTCGATACCGGCATCACTGATACTGCGGGCACGGTGAACCTGGTTTCGGATCAGGTCAAAGCGAGCACATCTTCACTGACCTTCACATTCGTTGTCGATCAGATCACAAAGGATGGTGTCACTTATGCTTTGCCAGAAGGTGGCACATCAGGATCGATCATCTACACCCCACCTGCAAATTAGTCATTCTTAGAATCAATAAAGACCGCCCCCGGTGCTTTGCACCGGGGGCGGTCTTTATTGTGCCTTGTACCAGGCCATGAGCGGTTCCAGATGATCCTCACTGACGAAATCGCCGCCGTCCTTGAGCATGGCCAGCATTTCAATCTCTTCCGGGGATTTCCCATCCTTTTTCTCCAATGCTGGACCCATGAACCTGCTCATCGTTTTCATCATGATCGATTGATAGACTATGGCAGTGGGTTTCATTTTGCCGTTCGCCCCTTCCAATGCTGGATCGCCTTGTAGCCAACCAGGGATCCCAGCGCAGCGAGCGCGACTACACCGACATACTTGCCGCTATCCTTTTTGACATCATCGACCAGGCGCCCGGCCTTGCGCGAGCATCGCCGGCAAAGAATGCCCTGCCCTTCCTTGCCACAACGGATACATCTGCTCATAACCTACCTCTTGTTCACATTTTGAGCGGTACTCACCAGGGTGCCGCGCAGTTCTTTTATCAGTTTAGCACGACTGGGCTGACAATGATCAAGAGCTTTGCGAGGGCTCTTTATCTATTACCGTGAAAAGTTTATTAAGCGACAAGGGGGTCGCGCGAAGGGTGCGCCCAAAATCGGCAATTGCCGAAATCTGCACCAGGGGTGGCGCGAAGGTTGGTCCCGCGGGCGGAACATTCACGATTTGGTGCCAGGGGTTGGCGTAGGTCTGGCACTTTGGATGGAATTTTCCACAATTGGGGTCGGTGCACCAAAACGGTAACAACTCCGGGAGGTCCGAAGACGCCTGCGGCAGTAAGCTTCTCCAGATCAAGCCAAGATCTTCCACTTATGTGCTCCGACATAGGAAAGGAAAGTTCCGCCGCTAGTCGAGTAGGCCCGGGGAA
>DIGA01000089.1:0-2594 GCA_002419365.1 Mageeibacillus sp. UBA5734
CTAGTTATTATCGCCGAAGAAGGTACCCAGGCCAATATTGCCCAGTAGGCTGCCTTCGCCTTTCTTCTGGCCGCCGACGCGACTGGCGGTGACAATGCGGTCGGCCAGGCGGGAAAACGGCAGCGATTGCAGCCAGACGGTGCCAGGTCCGGTCAGGGAGGCCAGCATCAGGCCTTCGCCGCCAAACAGGGCACTTTTGATGTTGCCGATGAACTGTACGTCGTAATGGACCGATGGTGTCAAAGCAACCAGGCAGCCGGTGTCGAGCTTGAGCTGCTCGCCGGGCTGGAGATCTTTGCGGATGATGGTCCCACCGGCATGGAGAAAAGCCAGTCCGTCCCCCTCCAGCCGCTCCATGATGAACCCCTCGCCACCAAACAGGCCGACGCCAATTTTCTTCTGGAATGCGATGCCGACGGAAATGCCCATGGCAGCGCAGAGGAACGAATCTTTCTGGCAGATCAGTACGCCGCCATGTTCAGACAAATCAAACGGGATCACCTTGCCCGGGTAAGGGGCGGCAAAGGCGACACACTTTTTCATGGCCCCCTGATTGGTGAACGTGGTCATGAACAAGCTTTCCCCCGTCAGCAGGCGTTTGCCGGCAGAGAAAAGCTTGCCTACGAAATCGCCGCCGCCGGATGAGCCATCGCCGAAAATGGTGTCCATGGTGATGGCGCTGTCCATGTACATCATGACACCAGCCTCCGCCAGCATCGTTTCGCGCGGGTCGAGCATGATCTCAACAAACTGCAGATCATCGCCCAGAATCTGGAATTCTACTTCATGTGCTTTTCTCATGTGCTTTCCTCCGGTTCAAGATGTCCGTTTCATTCTATCACCGGCAGATCGATTGGGATATCCGTACTGGGATTCGATAAAAAAGGGCCGCCTTGCGGCGGCCCCTTCTGAAGTTTATGGGTGTGGTTCCCCGGTTTTTGTCTGGATCAGACGCAACCCTGGGCCTTCATGGCTTCGGCGACTTTCAGGAAGCCAGCGATGTTTGCACCGGCCATATAGTTGCCGGGCATGCCGTATTCGGCAGCAGCGGATTCACAGGCCTTGAAGATGCTGACCATGATGTTCTTGAGCTTGGCGTCGACTTCCTCGAAGGTCCAGGAGAGGCGGGCCGAGTTCTGGGACATTTCCAGACCAGAGGTGGCAACACCACCCGCATTGGCAGCCTTGGCCGGTCCGTAGAGGACTTTGTTGGCCAGGTAGACTTCGATGGCTTCCGGGGTGGAAGGCATGTTGGCGCCTTCGGCGACACAGAAGCAACCGTTCTTGACCAGCATTTCAGCGCTGGCCTTGTCGATTTCATTCTGGGTTGCGCTGGGCAGGGCGATGTCGCAGGGGATTTCCCAGATATTGGTGGATCCTTCGACATACTTGGCTTCCGGATGGTACTTGACGTACTCGCGGATGCGCTTGCGCTCGACTTCCTTGAGGCGCTTGACCAGCGGCAGGTCGATGCCACGCTCGTCATAGATGTAGCCGTCGCTGTCAGACAGGGTGACAACCTTGGCGCCGAGCTCGGTGGCTTTCTGGGTCGCATAGATGGCGACATTGCCGGAACCAGAGATCGAGACGATCTTGTCCTGGAAGCTCATGCCGTTGGCCTTGAGCATTTCTTCGGTGAAGTAGCACAGGCCGTAGCCAGTGGCTTCGGTGCGGGCGAGAGAGCCACCATAGGTCAGGCCCTTGCCGGTCAAAACACCGGTGTATTCGTTGACGATGCGCTTGTACTGACCATACATGAAGCCGATTTCACGTGCACCGGTGCCGATGTCACCAGCCGGAACGTCACAGTCTGGACCAATGTGGCGGTACAGTTCAGTCATGAAGCTCTGACAGAAACGCATGACTTCGCCGTCGCTCTTGCCTTTGGGATCAAAGTCGGAACCGCCCTTGGCACCGCCCATGGGCAAGGTGGTCAGGCTGTTCTTGAGGACCTGCTCGAAACCGAGGAACTTGATGATGCCCAGGTAGACGGAGGGGTGCAGGCGCAGTCCGCCCTTGTAGGGTCCGATGGCGGAGCTGTACTGGATGCGGAAACCGCGGTTGACTTGGGTCTTGCCTTTGTCATCCACCCACGGAACGCGGAAGATGATCTGGCGCTCAGGCTCGACCATGCGGTCGAGAATGCCCGCCTCAACGAGATCCGGGCGGCGGTCGATAACCGCTTCGAGTGATTCGAAAACCTCGGTCACGGCCTGGATGAATTCCGGCTCGGCCTGGTTTCTTTTTTTGATCGTCTCCAGAAGATCGATCATGTACTGATTTTTTAACGCCATTGTTAAAAACCTCCAGCAAGAATTATATTACCTGTTTCGGACCCTGAGTACCCTGAGGTTCCGTAAGGTGCAAAAATGGAGAATCAGTTCGGCCCTAAGGCCCTTTATTCAATTGTTGTCGCAAGAAGAAATCAACCAGCTTGCAAATGCAAGTTGGTAACCACTATCTTGCAAATCCTTTCTTATCGTAGCACTCGGATCAGGAAATGACAATAAAAAGTTCATGGGCCGGGTCAAGAATTGATAAAAAAAATAGCGAAAAACCGGCAGCTTTTCCACTCCCGGGGTAAAAGCCCCCGG
>DIGA01000089.1:2630-13645 GCA_002419365.1 Mageeibacillus sp. UBA5734
AACCCCGGGTCACCACTCCCGGGGTCTTTGTTCGAAGGAGGAGAAAAGGAGGAGATCATGAAGAGGTTCGTTTGCTCTCGTCCAGCAGTGTGTTTTAACTGCTATGTTCTTAGCATAACAATGAAATATGAACAAAAAATGTGGTGTTTGTGATCAAATTCCGAGATTTCTGCGAACATTGCGGGACAAATATTTTGCCGGACCTGCAGGCACTGCGGTATGCTGGAAAAAATTGGGCCCGATTTCTCGGGTGTCAGCATGTTTCCTGGAGGATAACCATGAAAAGTTACCGGCATGTCCTGAAATTCAATCTCCCGACACGGCGTGGCTTTGTGAATATTACGCCACAGGTGCAACAGTGCCTTTCCGAGAGCACTGTCCAGGAAGGCCTAGTCCTGGTCAATGCGATGAACATCACCGCAAGCGTATTTATCAATGATGATGAAGCTGGTCTGCATCGCGATTTCGAACGCTGGCTTGAAAAGCTGGCTCCCGAAAAGCCGCACAGCCAGTATGATCACAACGGCTATGAAGACAATGCCGATGCTCATCTCAAGCGGACAATCATGGGCCGCGAAGTCGTTGTCGCTATCACAAACGGGCAGCTGGACTTTGGCACGTGGGAACAGATTTTCTATGGTGAATTTGACGGCAAACGGACCAAACAGGTTCTGGTCAAAATTATCGGCGATTAAGCGGCTATTTCTTTTTCGGGTCGTGCCCTTCGAAAAATGACAGGACCAGGGCTGCGACACACAGGACGATGGCCAGATAAAGCAGGGAACGGCTCTGGGATGTATACGGGCAGGCTCCCGCTGGTAATTCGCGGGCCAAGCGATAGGTGCCGATCAGGGTGATGGCACCAATAAATGCGCCCAATGCAAGGAGAGCGTTGCTGATCCATTTGATGATGGTATGGCGATCATGTTTCATAGGCCGATTTTAGCCCGCCTTCCGGTTTTAGTCAAAGACTGTCTGCCAGTGCTCATCCTGGGATGCCGCGGCACAGAGCCGGATCTGGGCTTCCGTGTTTTTGCCGAGCGACAGGTCCGGCAACTGGTCGAGGTCGAAGTAATCACTGGCTTCGGTTTCGGCATTGGGCTGAAAACATCCGCCCTGCACGGTGCAAAGAACGAACGCCTTGATGATGCCATGGGCATAGGGGGGTGTGTTGTGGCGGTTGCGATCAAGCAGAGCCACCAGGCGATCAGCTGTGACCTCCAGCCCGGCCTCTTCCCAGACTTCCTTGACCGTATTTTCAGCAATCGACTGGTCGACATCCACCCAGCCACCGGGCATCGACCAGGTTCCGCCGATGCGTTCCTTGACCAGCAGGATCTTGCCGTCTTTGAAAATGGCTGCCCGCGTATCCAGCTTGGGTGTCTGGAAACCCGTTTCGCTGCAGAATACATCGTTCACTTGCGAGAGATCCAGCCCCGTCTTTTCGCTCATGATTTCAGCAGAGATCTCCCGGATCCGCTCGAACCGCTCCCGGTCATAGACATTGGTGGTGTAGGTCAGGCCGATCTGGGCCAGAGATTGTAGTTCAATGGCCCACTGGACCAGTTTGTCGTGCTCGAACATGGCGGGAAACTCCTGTCTGAGACTGTATCGGGCTGATTTTACCACAAAGAAGGAACGGACGCGTGGCAAGGTCTGGCGTATTGCCAGACCTGGTAACCGTACAGCCTTGCCAGGGGCAGACCGCCCTGTTAAAATCAAAACAAACATATGTTTGTTTTGGAAGGGGCGATCGCCATGGCTGACCGGGTCATTTTGCATTCCGATCTCAATAACTTCTACGCCTCGGTCGAGTGCCTCTACAACCCGGCCCTGCGCCGGGTGCCGCTGGTTGTGGGCGGCGATCCGCAGTTGCGCCATGGCATCGTCCTGGCTAAGAACGATCCGGCCAAAGCCTGCGGGATCGTGACCGGCGAGGCTTTGTGGCAGGCGAAGCAGAAATGCCCGGACTTGCTGGTGGTCAAGCCTGATTTCCAGCTTTATCTCCATTTTGCCCATCAGGTGAGAAGCATCTATGGGGACTACACCGACCAGATCGAGCCTTTTGGTCTCGATGAAGCCTGGCTGGATGTCAGCGGCACCTGCCACCATGGCCTGACCGGGGAGCGAATCGCCAGCGAGATTCGCCGCCGCATCCGGGAGGAGCTCGGCCTGACCGCTTCAGTCGGAGTCAGTTTCAACAAGGTCTTTGCCAAGCTGGGCAGCGACCTCAGGAAACCGGACGCCACGACGGTGATCAGCCGGGCCAATTTCCGCGAGCGGGTCTGGCCTCTGCCTGCATCCGATCTGCTCTACGTCGGTCCGGCGACGAAACGCAAGCTCAGTCGCCTCGGTGTACGGACGATCGGCCAGCTGGCCCAGCTTGAGCCCTCCTTCCTCCATGCGTACCTGGGCAAATGGGGCGACGTCCTGTCCAGTTTTGCCAATGGCCAGGACAGCTCACCAGTCACTGTGTCAGGCTACCAGTCCGTGGTCAAAAGCATTGGCAACAGCACCACGACGCCGCGCGATCTGGAGACAAATGAGGACGTCTCCCTGATCTTTTTTGTCCTCAGCGAGAGTGTGGCCAGCCGGCTGCGCCAGCACCAGTTCAAATGCCAGACCGTCCAGATCTATGTCCGGGACGTCGAGCTGGACAGTTTCGAGCGCCAGGCACACCTCAACCGTCCGAGCAACCTGTCCTCAGACATCGCCCGCCTGGCCATGGCCCTGTTTACAGAGGCCTGGGACTGGCGGCGCCCCTTGCGCAGCATCGGAGTGCGTGGCTGTGACCTGGTGGATGCCGCCACTGGCATCCAGCTGAGCTTGTTTGAGAACGAACCGCTGCAGCTGCGCCTGCAGCAGCTGGAAGAGGCCCTCGATGAGATCCGCCTGCGCTTTGGCACCGGCAGTGTCCGGCGCGCCGTGACTCTCTGCGACACTGCGCTGGGCCGGATCAACCCTAAGGATGACCATGTGATCCATCCAGTTGGCTTTTTCAAGGACGGCCCCGTTTCCGAGGCCCTGCCACCCGCCACGTGAATGGACAGGGCAGGGGAATGGGCCGATGAACTTCGCAAATGATAAAACATTGAATCCTCAGTGCCAACAGCTTATAGTTTAAGAGAGACCGAAAACGAATGACAGCTGTTCACCACCACGCCGCAAGAGCATAGGAGGTAGTCCCGATGATAATTGCCATCGCCTGTGACCACGCTGGATTCGACCTCAAAGAGGAAGTCAAAAAGTTGCTCGAGCAACAGGGCCATGAGGTCATCGACTTCGGCACCACGAGCACCGAAGCCTGTGACTTGCCCGACACCGTCTACCCGGCGGCCCTGGCGGTTGCTCGAGGCCAGGCGGAGCGTGGCATCTTCATCGACGGTGTCGGTTACGGCAGCGCGATGATTGCGAACCGGATCCTCGGCCTTTCTGCGGCCGTCTGTCAGGATCCTTTCTGTGCCATGCTGGCCCGGGCTCATTCCAATACCAATGTCCTCTGCCTGGGGGCCAAGATTATCGGTTCGGCGCTTGCGATCGAGACCATCCGGGTCTGGATGAGTACCGATTTCCTGTCCGATGAAAAGTACCAGCGCCGCGTCGGCAAGGTCGACGACATTGCCCGCCGCCATCTGAAACCACTTGAAGAAATCTAAGGAGTGCACCATGCCAGCTGCAAATGATACAACGTCAAACCAGAATCCTTACGCCATCCTCGACATCGACCCCTGGCTCCAGCCTTTCCAGGGTGATATCGAGCTGCGGATGAACCGGTACAAAGGCCTCCGCCAGCATTTGATCGGAGCCAATGGTTCATTCCGGGAGTTTGCCAGCGGTCACCAGTTCTTTGGCTTCCACCGTACGGAACATGGCTGGATCTACCGCGAATGGGCACCTGCTGCCGAGGCCTTGTATTTGACCGGAGATTTCAATGGCTGGGACAGGACTTCCCATCCGCTGGAACGGCGCGATGGCTACTGGGCGATTGAACTGTCCGGTGCCGATGCCCTCAAGCACCTTTCCCGGGTCAAAGTACGGGTCAGAAGCTTCGGCATTGAACGTGACCGTATCCCGCTCTACATCCGCAAAGTCGTCCAGGATCCCAATACCAACGACTTCTCCGGCCAGATCTGGGCACCCCCGGCAGAATTTGCCTGGAATGACCAGGATTTCCGAGTCGACCATTCCAGGGCCCCGTTGATCTACGAAACCCATGTCGGCATGGCCCAGGAGAAATACGGCATCGGCACCTATGTCGAATTTGCTGACAACATCCTGCCGCGTATCAAGGCTTTGGGCTACAACACGGTCCAGATCATGGCGATCATGGAGCACCCCTACTACGCTTCCTTTGGCTACCATGTCTCCAATTACTTCGCCGCTTCATCGTGGTTCGGCACGCCAGACGATCTCAAATACCTGATCAACAAGGCCCACAGCCTCGGCCTTTCCGTCCTGATGGACATCGTGCAGTCCCATGCGGTCAAGAATCTGGCTGAGGGCATCAATGAATTTGACGGCACGGACTACCAGTTCTTTCATTCAGGAGAGCGGGGTAACCATAGCGCCTGGGATTCGAAGTGCTTTGACTACAGCCGCCACGAGGTGATCCATTTCCTGTTGTCCTCAATCAAATACTGGCTCGAGGAATTCCATTTTGATGGTTTCCGGTTCGATGGTGTTACATCGATGATTTACCAGGACCATGGCCTGGGTACGGCGTTTGACAATTACGGCAAATATTTCAGCCTCAATACCGACGTCGACGCCTTGACCTATCTGCAGTTTGCCAATGACCTGATCCGGGAGATCCGGCCGGATGCGATCACGATTTCGGAGGATATGAGCGGCATGCCAGGCATGTGCCTGCCGGTTGCGGCCGGAGGGATTGGCTTCGATTACCGCCTGGCCATGGGCATGCCAGATTTCTGGATCCGGACACTCAAGAAAAGCGACGAAGATTGGAGTATGAATGAGCTTTGGCATGAGCTGTCGACGAGCCGGCCGCAGGAAAAGCGGATCGGTTATGCTGAATCCCATGACCAGGCCCTGGTTGGCGACAAGACCCTGATCTTCCGCATGGCGGACAAGGAAATGTACTGGCACATGAACAAGGGCAGCCAGAACCTCCTGATTGAACGGGCGATCGCCCTGCACAAGATGATCCGCTGGATCACGATTTCCCTCGGATCAGAGGGGTACCTCACCTTCATGGGCAACGAATTCGGCCACCCCGAGTGGATCGACTTCCCGCGCTGGGGCAATGGCTGGAGCTATCAACACTGCCGTCGCCAGTGGAGCCTCGTCGACAATCCTGACCTGCGCTACAAGGACCTGGGAGACTTCGACCAGGCGATGGTCCAGTTCATGGACCAGAACAACCTGATGGGCCCTGGCCAGACGCCACACCCGCTCTGGATCGACCAGGATCGCAAGGTGATCGCCTATCGCAACGGGGATTACGTTTTCATCTTCAATTTCCACCCGACCGAGTCCTATCCGACCTTCGAACTGCCCATCCACGAAAATGCCAGCTTCCAGGTCGTCATGGACACGGACGAGTGGCGTTTTGGCGGTCAGGGACGGATCTATCACGATCCCGTTTACCGCACCCAGCCGTTGCCGATGAACCGGGATTATCTGGGCCTGTTGATCTACATCCCCTGCCGAACCGCCCTGGTCATGAAAAAAGTCGATTGAAGCCAATCGACTTGAATATTCCCCGGTCACAGGATATCGAGTATTCGAGGGCTTACGTCCAGCTTTGCCAGATTTCTGGCTGAAAACCAATCGTAGCCTGCCGGCCGTTGCGGACAATCGGTGTCCGCAACAGCCCGGCATGAGATAAAAGCAATTCCTCTGCCATGGGCGAGACCCCGTGGTAGGCCATGTTCAATGATTTGTATTCTGGTGCGGAAGGATTGATCAGGGCCTCCAGACCGACCGCTTTGGCAAGCGTCTGTAGTTCGCCCCGGCTGAGGTTTTTCCTGTGCAGATCCACCATCTGGTAGGGGATTTTGCGCTCTTTAAAATAGCGCTCAGCCTTTTGCGTGTCAAAATTTTTCTTGCCGGCATAGATCTGGATGTTCATGAACTAACAAACACCTCGGATGGCATTCAGGGCGCTGGCGCCGTTTCTGCTGGCTGCGTGGCTTCAGGGGCAACTGTTTCACCAGGGACGACAGGCGCTTCAGGATTGGCCGGATCGATCGCTGGTGCACCGCCTGTATGGATCGGACAGGGCTGGGTGGGATTCAAGGCCATGCCAGGAACGAAATATTCGGTGTAAGGCGCTGGACAGGCTGCAGTGGCCAGCTGGCCTGATTCGGGACAGATGGTCATGGCCTGGACATTCTTCTGGGCCGGGAACGACCGTGTCGGCAAGTCCTGGTGCAGGGACTGCATCATGGCCTGCCAGATCAGGATGGCATTGCTCCGGTCCTGCTGGGGAATGGTTGTTCCGCCGAGCTGATTGTCATAGCCATACCAGACAGCGGCTGTGTAGTAGGGCGTGAACCCGCAAAACCATTTGTCGCGGTTATCGTCGGTCGTACCAGTTTTGCCGGCTGCCAGGGAGTTGGTCGGGCCGCGCCCGGCTGCCGTGCCGCCCGGCTGGAAAACACCCTGCATCAGGTCAGTCATGACGAAAGCGGTCTCGGGCTTGTAGACCTGGGTGAATACCGGACGGTGCTCCAATAGAACGTTGCCGTTGGCATCGAGCACCCGGGTATAGGCGTAAGGTTCGGTGTACAGCCCCTCATTGGCCAGTGTGGCATAGCCACCCGCCATTTCCAGGGCGGTCATGCCCTGGTTGAAAGCGCCAAGGGAAATCGCCACATAATTTTCCGTGCTGCGGTCAATGCCAACGGCAGCCAAGTATTTGAGCGATGTCTCGCCCTTGAGCATGTATTGCCAGATCTGGGCTGCGACAGTGTTGCAGGAGATCTTGATCGCTTCGCGCACCGTGAGGTTGCCGCGGTAGCCACTGTAGCTGTTCTTGGGGTAGAGCTTGCCCGGCTCATCCGGATTGAGGTAGACCGGGATGTCGGCAATGATCGACGCAGCTGTGATTTTACCGGTGTCTATGGCTGGACCATAGACTGCCAGGGGCTTGATGCTCGAACCAGGCTGGCGCTGGGAGGAAACCGCACGATTGAGGATGAAATTTCCGGTTTTTTCACCATAGCCGCCTACGATGGCCTTGATCTGGCCGGGATTGGGATAGTTTTCGATCACAACGGTGCTGGCTTGGGGAGATTCGGGCAGCCGGTCCAGGATGGAGGGGTCCTGCATGAAAAGCGATTGTGTATTGAAGACTTTTTCTGCCTTGGCCTGGACAGAGCTGTCGACGGTGGTTTCGATGGTCAGGCCATGGTTGTAGACTGCAACTGAAGCGACCTCGCGGCTATAGCCTCGTTCTGATACTAGGTCGGCTATGACTTGTTCGATCACATAGTCGACAAAATAGGAATTAACTTGGTTGGAGGAAACGGCCATCGGCGTTTCACGGAAGACGAGCTCCTGGTTCAGGGCATCGTCATATTCTTCTGGTGTAATCCAGCCCAAGTCATGCATTTTGCCCAGGACAATGCGCATGCGCCGCAGGGCATTGCGGCGGCCTGTCTCAGTCAGCGGATTGTAGACGGCAGGCAAATTGGGAATACCGGCCAGGAATGCGCATTCGATCAGGGACAGGTCTTTCGCGTCTTTGTCAAAATAGGCCTTGGCAGCAGACTGGACACCGACGTAGCTATTGCCCATCGGGACCAGGTTGAGATAAAGCTCCATGATTTCGTCTTTGCTGCGCTGCTGCTCCAGCTGGATGGCGTTATACCATTCCTGGATCTTGCGCTGGGCCGAACGCTGGTCGGCTCCGGAAATCATCTTGACGGTCTGCTGCGTAATCGTTGAGCCACCGTGGGTAGCTGTGCCGCCATTGGCCAGGGCGCTGACAATCGCACTGCCGATGCGGCGAGGGTCGATACCGATGTGCTCATCGTAGCGCTCGTCTTCGATCGCCTTGAAGGCCTCATCGATGTATGTTTTCTTGATCGCGGAAAACGAGACATACTCCCGGTTGATGTTCTGGCTACCGGTCAGGATCGCAATATCATTGCCTTCGCTGTCCTTGATATGGGTTGTCTCGGTTGTATTGCTCAGCATGCCGGCAGAAATTGGCTCGGCCGTCGTAATGTAGCCGACCAGCATGCCGCCGCCGATACCGGCCAGCAGGAATCCCATGATGATCAGGCTGATCAGTCCCAGTTCGATCACCCGGCCCAAGGCGACACCAAAGGTGCGGGGAATGCTCATCATGCCGCCGGCATGGGAAGGCTTGCCACGAACCCGCCGGAATAATTCCTGGCGGACTGGGTCATGGACAGGATGAGATGGATGGGCTGAGGAACGGGGACGGGTTTGGCTGTATTTGCGGCTAGGCAAGGGCAAGGCCTCCTAAAGTCAGCGGCAAACTGGATGCTGTGAATGAGACCAGATCAGGATTCCAGGATCATATTCTTGGGATTGAGCGGTTCGCCATAGAGGCGGACTTCAAAGTGGAGGTGCGAACCGGTCGAGGTTCCAGTATTGCCAACGGTCGCGATCTTGTCACCCTTCTCGACCACATCACCGACAGAGACATTGAGCTTTTTGCAATGCATGTACGTGGTCGTGAAACCATTGCCATGGTTGATGGTGACATAATAGCCCTGGGTCCGGCCATAGGTCGCTTCGGTCACTTTGCCGGCGCCAGCCGCTTTGATGGTCGTACCGGAAGGATTGGACATGTCGACGGCAGGATGGAAATGGTAGTACCGGTAAACGGGGTGATAACGGTAGCCATAACCGGAGAGGGAGCCAGGAACAGGCTTGAGGGTGGGCAAATGGGCGAGCCGGTCTGTCAAAAGACTCTCGTATTCCGTCAGGTCGATTTTTTCGGCGAGATCACTTTTTTTGAAAGCCAGAAGTTTCTTGTTGAGCTCGATCAGGTTTTTGGCTTCGGATGTGTAACTGGAAACAGAGGCACTGGAACGGGAGACCATTTTATCCGTCAGATTGGACATCAGGGCATTCAAAATCGAATCCTGCATGCCGTCAATTTCCTGCTGCTGTTCATCCAGGGCAATGGCCAGCTCGTCATTGCGATCCTTTTCCGTATCCAGTTCTTCTTTCAGGTTGATCTGCTCAACCGTCTGGATCCGGTCCTCGTCAGCAGCCCGGCTGATCTGCATCTGGGCCAGCCCGGCAGCTTCGCTGAGGGCATAAGCCTGGTCCAGATCCTTGTGTCCGGCCAGATAACCAGCCATCAGACCGATGATGACAAGAATGCTGGCTACGATTGGCCAGAAAATGGAGCGATGGGCGGCAATCCAGACCTGATGATGAGGAATCACACGAATCGTATGAAGTTTGTCGTCCGGATGGGTTTTCTTCATGCGGTTGCCTTTCGAAAATCGTGTGAAATAAGGGGTGATTTTGCAAATCGACCCTTATTATAGCCGGCTGAACGGTAAAACGCAACAAACATCATCTCATTTTGACCACGCTTGGCGAATGTTGCTCAAATTGCACAAAACGGCTGGGCGAATGGCCGGCAGGACAGTATGATGAAAGCATGAATACAGCACTTGAACTCCAGATAACCGATCTTAACCAGCAAGGCCAGGGCCTGGGCCGCCTCGACGGCCGGGTCGTCTTTGTCGACGGGGCCATTCCAGGTGACAAGGTCCGGCTAAGTCAATTGGAAGACCGTGGATCTTATGCCATCGGCCAGCTTGAACAGATTCTGGAACCTTCCCCCGCGAGGATCTTGCCCTTCTGCCCCCTGGCTGACCGCTGTGGAGGCTGTGCTTTACAGCCGATGCGCTACGACGCTCAGCTCGCACACAAGCGGCAGCACGTCGTGCAGCTCCTGGCCCGGATCGGACAGGTCCCAGACGTCGAACACAAGGTCGCAGCCACGCTCGGCATGGATCATCCTTACCAATACCGCTGCAAAATCCAGTTCCCTGTCCGCGGGACAACTCAAGCCCCCCAAATTGGTTTTTTTGCCCGCCGCAGTCATGCCGTGGTCGACGGCGATACCTGTGAAGTAGGCCATCCAGTTGGCGATCTGGTGCGATCCTGTGTCCGTGCATATATCCAGCAAAACAAGGTTAAACCCTATGAAGAGGCTCGCCATCAGGGCAGCCTGCGCCATGTCGTGGTCCGGGTGGCCCGTCGCACCGGCCAGGTCCTTGTGGTTCTGGTCAGCCGGACGCCGCACTTGCCAGCTACAGCCGCACTCGCCCGCCAGCTGTCTGACACCCTGGCAAAACTGCCGCCGCAACCAGGTGATTTTTCTCCCGACCTTCCCGCAGACCGGTGTGTCTACACCTTGGGCAGTCTGGTCCTGAATCATCAGCCAGCCAAGACCAACGTGATCATGGGGCCTGGCCAGACGGTTCTGGCTGGGGGATCCTGGATCGAAGAAGAGCTGCTGGGCATGCGTTTCCAGATTTCACCCCATTCCTTTTTCCAAGTCAATCCTGCCCAGGCAGAGGTGCTCTATAACCAGGCTGTCGCGCTGGCGCAGCTGGAACCGGACGATCTGGCCCTGGATTTATACTGCGGCACAGGGACCATTGCCCTGGCCCTGGCCCAAAAAGCGGGCTCGGTCATAGGCGTGGAATCCGTCGCTCCGGCAATTGCGGATGCCAGAATCAATGCCAGCAGGAATGGCTTTGCCAATGTCCGGTTTGAAGTTGCCCAGGCCGAAGACTGGTTGGGTGAATTCATCAAAGAATCACCTGTTTTGCCGACCGTCGCCGTGATCGACCCGCCCCGGCGTGGCTGTGACCGGTCGTTGCTGGAAGCGTTGCGGCAAGTTCCTCTGAAACGGTTGGTCTATGTGTCTTGCAACCCAGCGACCATGGCCCGGGATGTCCAGCTTTTGGCGCCTGACTATCAGGTCCGGCAAGTGGTGCCGGTTGATATGTTCCCATGGACGGACTCCATCGAATGTGTCTGTCTGCTGG
>DIGA01000087.1 GCA_002419365.1 Mageeibacillus sp. UBA5734
CCCTTTTTCGGCACCCCTTGACGCTTCCGCTTTTTCAGTTCTATACTGGGGCCAGACGATCTGGAACTGGCGGAATACGGTGGGGTGCCACCGCGGTGGGATACCATCGGGGACCGGATCATGTATGTCTTGTCGACCGCCTGGGCAATCTGTATTGGATTGGCCCAGGTTTTTTATTGGGCCGCTGCGTGGAGGTACCGATAACATGCAAGCAATTCATCAGGCATTCAAACCTGGCCGCTGGCTGGAGACGATTGATGTCGCGGATTTCATCCGCACCAACTACACCCCTTATGAAGGCGACGAGTCGTTCCTCGCGCCAGCGACCGAGCGTACCCAGCTGCTCAACGCCAAGTACAACCGGCTGCGGGCGATCGAGCTCGAGCTGGGCGGTGTCCTGGACATCGATACCACGACCGTCTCTTCCCTGACCAATTATCCGGCTGGATATCTCGACCGCGAGCTCGAGCTCATTGTCGGCCTGCAGACCGCCCGGCCCTTAAAGCGCGGCGTCAATCCGTTTGGCGGTATCCGCATGGCCCAGAAGGCCTGCCAGGACTACGGTTACGAGCTATCCGAATCCGTGCTCGAGCATTTCCGCTACCGCACCACCCACAACGACGGCGTTTTCCGCGTCTACACCCCTGAAATGAAAGCCGTACGCAAAACAGGGGTTTTGACCGGGCTGCCCGATGCCTATGGCCGCGGCCGGATCATCGGCGACTATCGCCGTGTCGCCCTGTATGGCGTTGACCGCCTGATTGAGGCGAAAGAGCAGGATAAACTTGCGCTCGGTCGAGAGGATATGACCGAGGAAAACATTCGTCTCTCCGAGGAACTTTTCCGCCAGATCGATTTCCTGCATAAACTCAAGGAAATGGCCGCTCTTTATGGTTATGACATCGCGCAACCGGCGACAAACGCCCGCGAAGCCATCCAGTGGCTCTATTTTGCCTATCTGGCCGCAATCAAGGAACAAAACGGCGCCGCGATGTCACTTGGCCGGACGACGACCTTCATCGACATTTATATCGAATGCGACCTCCGCGCAGGCCGTCTGACTGAAGAAAAAGCCCAGGAGCTGGTTGACGACTTCATCCTCAAGCTACGCATGGCCCGCCAGCTGCGCACCGCCGAATACAATGAGCTGTTCGCAGGCGATCCGACCTGGGTGACCGAGTCGATCGGCGGCATGGGTGAGGACGGCCGGACGCTGGTCACCCGTACCGCCTACCGCTATCTGCACACCCTGAAAAACCTCGGCCCGGCACCGGAACCCAACCTGACCGTCCTGTGGTCGACCCAGCTGCCCCCGGCCTTCCAGCGCTACTGCACCACCCTGTCGATCGAGACCGATTCGCTGCAATATGAAAACGACGACCTGATGCGGCCCCGCTATGGCGACGACTACGCAATCGCTTGCTGCGTCTCCGCCGGCCGGGTCGGCAAAGACATGCAATTCTTCGGGGCCCGCTGCAACATCGCCAAGGTCCTCCTGATGGCTTTGAACGGCGGCCGCGACGAGGTCACCGGCGAGCAGGTCGGCCCGGTCCAGGAGCCGGTCGGTGACGGACCCCTGGACTACACCGATGTCATGGCCCGGTTCCATTTCTATCAAACCTGGATCGCCCGTCTCTACGTCAACACGATGAACGTCATCCATGCGATGCACGACAAATACGCTTACGAAAAAATCCAGATGGCGCTGCATGACACCCAGGTCAACCGAGTGATGTCCTTCGGCATGGCGGGGCTCTCTGTAGCAGCCGACTCGCTGAGCGCAATCCAGTTTGCCCAGGTCACCCCCGTCCGGGATGACCGCGGCATCATCGTCGATTTCATCACCGAAGGCGACTTCCCCTGCTACGGCAATGACGACGACCGCGTCGACTCCATCGCCGCCGCCCTGTGCGAAAATTTCCTCGGCGAACTGAAAAAGACGCCCTGCTACCGAGGTGCCCAGCACACCCTGTCGATCCTGACCATCACATCCAATGTCGTTTACGGCAAAAAAACCGGCACGACGCCGGACGGTCGGCGCAAGGGCGAGCCCTTTGCTCCGGGAGCCAATCCGATGCACGGCCGGGAAAAAGAGGGTGCTCTGGCCGCGCTCAATGCCGTGGCCAAAATCCCCTATGATTGCTGCCGCGACGGCATTTCCTGCACCATGACCTTCACCCCGGCCGCTCTGGGCAAATCCATGTCTGAGCAGGCTGTCAATCTTGTGGCCCTGCTCAATGGTTATTTCTCTCAGGAAGCCCATCACTTGAACGTCAATGTCCTGAGCCGTGCCACACTCGAGGATGCGATGCAAAATCCCGCCCTCTACCCCGATCTGACGATCCGGGTCTCAGGTTATGCGGTCCATTTCAACCGCCTCTCCCCCGAACAGCAGCAAGAAGTCCTGGATCGAACCTTCCATGACCGGCTGGGCTGAGCAGCTCAGGTTCACCAGCTGACACAATGACTGCCCGAGCTGCAAATTTGGCCGGCCACCTGCATTCGTACGAGACGCTCGGCACCCTCGACGGACCTGGCCTGCGCCTGGTTGTTTTTCTCCAGGGCTGCCCGTTACGTTGCCTGTATTGCCACAACCCAGACACCTGGGACATGGCTGCCGGTCGCTCCGTCACAGTCGAGGAGATCGTCACCAAAGCCCGGCGCATGCGGCCTTATTTCGGATCCACAGGCGGCGTGACGCTCTCCGGCGGCGAACCCTTGGCCCAGACGCATTTTACGCTGGCCCTGCTGCAGGCACTGAAAAACGAGAGCATCCATACCGTGATCGATACGAGCGGCACCGCCGTTTTTTCGGCCAGTGAGCGTGCTCACGGCGACGACAAGCGCGTGTTAACCGCAATTCTGGCTGCTACCGACCTGGTCCTGCTTGACATCAAAGCGCCTTTGGCAGCTGGATTTCAGGCGTTGACCAGCTGCTCAATGGCTGGACTTGAGCAGTTCCTCGAGCTGGCCAATGCCCGCCGGCAGACTGTCTGGATCCGCCAGGTCATTGTACCGGGCCTGAATGACACAGCAGAAGATGTTGCAGAATTTGGCCAATTTCTCCAGCGTTATCCTCAATTGCAGATTGAGAAAATCGAGCTACTCCCCTACCATACGTTAGGAGTCAGCAAATATGGACAGCTGGGAATCCCCTACCCCCTGCCAGGGGTTGGCGCTTTGCCCGCTGACAAGCTCGCTGAATTGCAACACGTGGTTGATCAGTGGACATGCACCGGGAACCGCTGAGTATCCGATATTTTGAGCCTTGGATTCCTTCTGTGCGGTTTTCAGCTGCGCAACGAAGGGATCCGGCGCAGGCGCGGACCGAGCAAGGCCGCCAGGACGCAATAGATGCTGTCGTTGACCAGAAACGGGATCATGCCGACCTGGATCGTTTTAAGAAAGGTCATGTCTTTGCCCACATACAGGTTCATGACCATGAATAAATAAGCCACCCCGATCGCGTAGACCAGCGCCAAGGCCAGGAAATTGAACGGTACGATGGTCCATGGTTTCAGACCAGTCCGCTGTGGATCCAACCGGTCAACCGCCAGGCCAACCAGACCAGCGCCCAACGCCATGCCGATCAGATAGCCAAAGGTCGGCTCGAGCACATAGGCCAGGCCACCACCTTTGGCAAAAACCGGCAGACCGACCAGTCCCATCATCAGGTAAAGTCCTTGCGCCAGCAATGCCCGCCGCGCCCCGAGGACGATCCCCGTCAACAGACTGATGATGAACTGGAAGGTGAAAGGGATGGCCAGGATTGGGAGGGACACCTTGGCCCCGATGATCGAAAGCACAGCAAATAATGAGACCACTGTCATGTCTCGTGTCGACAATTTCATGGCAATCTCCTCATGATAGATTTTGATTAAATGGACAGTGTCCTGTGCGTGCTAGAAATGATGCTCTGGCACCGCGAAGACAACTTGGTTCCGGCCTTTGGCCTTGGCCGAGTACAGGCATTGATCCGCTTTGTCGATCAGCGTTTCCAGCGTATCCTGACGATCGAAACCGGCTACGCCGATGCTGACTGTCACCTGGCGGTCATCCAGGATCGTACTGGCGGCGACTTTCAGGCGCATGCGTTCAAATACCCCGATGGCTTGCTCCAAAGCAGTGTTGGGCAGGATGACGAGAAACTCCTCGCCCCCATAGCGGCCAACACTGTCAGCCCCCCGGATCGAATGGCGCAACGTGTCAGCCACCGATTTGAGAACCTCATCTCCGGTCAGATGGCCATACGTGTCATTGACTTGTTTGAAAAAATCGATGTCGACCATGGCAACGGTCAAGTTCATCTCGGAATCTTTGACTTGCTCGAGTCTGTATGTCAATTCGTCCAGAATGGCTTTCCGGTTCTTGACCAGGGTCAAGGCATCTGTCTGGGCTTGCATCTGGGTTTTTTCCAGCTCACTGAGAAGATTTTCCTCGCGTGCTTTCTTATCCGTAATATCAAAGACAATGCCAGCGGCCAGGATCGCCCGTCCCTGTTCGTCCCGCTGAGTCACACGGCCGCGGTCTTGAAACCATTTCCAGTGACCTGACTTGTCCTGGATCCGGTATTCGCACTCGTAAATTTCCGACTGGCCAGACAATGCATCATACATGGCCTGCATCATCGGATCGTAATCGTCCGGATGCACCTTTTCGGTAAAAAAGGTGTAATGAACCTTCTCAGGCAATTCATCCATCGAAAAACCCAGGACTTGGACTTTCAGCGGATTGAACAGGACACGACCCGTCGTGAAATTCAGGTACCAATGGCCAAGATTGCCCGACCAGGCGAATTCAAACCGAGTTTCACGCTCTTTTTCCGTGAGCAGTTCCTTGTTGAACGCATACAGCTCCTTGGCGAGTTCTCGGACTTCTTCACAAGAAAGTTGATCGATCAGATGCATGCACGGTCCTCCGGTGGACGTATTGTAGTATGGCTCAAAAAACACTGTTTGTCAATGTGATTTAATTTTAAGTTTACTAACTTGGTGGTGCGGTTTATTCTGACCGGGGTTATGCTCCATGATAACCCAACAAGCCCCGTACAGAAACATCACCAGCGGAAACCTGGATCAACGCCCCATCAGATCTACGCACCAGCAAATCACCCCCAGGGGCAAGTTGCTCAGCCACGCCTGACCAGATGTCGCCAGAGGCGGCATGAACTTCAACCGGCCTGCCCAAGGTCGCACAGATGGTCCGATAATCCATGAGCCAGGACGCTTGTCCAGAGTCGTTGCCAGGGTCCGGCGAATCGGCCAAAAACTGCGGCCAGCGGCAGTCCCATTCGGCCAGCACGGCTGTCAAAAGATCGATCCTGTTCAGGTTCCGGTGCTGTTCCAAAGGCCCGCCCGCTTGCAACGCCAAATCCAGGGAAGTCGCCATAGCCTGCAAGTCCTCCGGAAAATCCAGCGTATGCACATTGATGCCGATGCCGACCACGACTGCTGCCACCTGGTTTTCCTCGACCAGCATTTCGGTCAGGATGCCGCCGACTTTCCGGCCCTCCGGTAAAATCACCAGGTCATTGGGCCATTTGAGCTGGATCTCGAGGCCCGTCAGGTCGCGCAGAGCAGTCGCTGCGCACAGGCCCGCAAAGAGCGTGACTGGTGCCAACCGTTCCGGGGGCAAGTCAGGCTTGAGCAGCAGGGAAAACCACAACCCCTCCCCGGCTGCAGAACGCCAGCTTTTGCCCCGGCGACCGCGGCCAGCGGTCTGTTCCTCTGCCACATAGACCGATCCCGTCGGGTCCTTTGCGTCCGCACCGCGGCGAGCGACGAGGTTGGTGGAATCAACACTGGCAAATGCATGCGCCACCGGGGAGATGGCCTGCCAGTGTTGTCTGGCAAAGGCAGCGTTCAGGAGAGGCTCCAGCATCAGGTCGGGCAAAAAGGCCAGCCGATAGCCGTGGTGCTTGACGCTATCGATCGGCAAGCCAGATACCGTCAGGTTCTGGATCGACTTGGACACCGCCATCCGGCTGACACCCAGGTCCTGAGCCAACTTGGCACCCGAGACAAAATCCTGTCCGGACAAATACGCAATGGCGAGCTGCTTGAGAATTTCGTTTTTCATGGATTCCATCTTACCATGCGGCCGTTGCCAGGGCGAGGGGCGTGTGGGAACGCCATTTTCGTAGCCATGGCTATTGACTCGGAAACGTTTATGGTCCATCATAACAGCAGGATTTTGACAAATCCGATTGGATTTTCCGGATTGGCGCCCAGCCATCCCGGCGAATCGATTCACAACTCGAAACCTGATGCTGCAAGGACCGCGCTGCTACGATGCCGCAGGTACTTCAGGCAGAAGGGGACGCACATCGAAAACAGGGCATACGGGGCCCTTTTTGCTTTGGCGTCTGATCATCACGCTGGAGCAGAAAGGGCTTTTTTGACGCCAGCCAGGTAACAGGAGGTCGAGCCGTGAATCGCATCGCCGTCATCAGTGCCATTTTGGAAAATCCGGGATCCAGCCAGCATCTGTTCAATGATGTGGTGTCTGCCTACCACGACATCGTGCGTGGGCGGATGGGGATCCCTTTTGACGAACATCAGATGGCCGTGATCAGCCTGACCCTCGTCGGTCCGGTTGACCGCATCAACAGCCTGACGGGCAAATTGGGGTCGATCCCCGGCGTCCAGGTCAAAGCCGCCATATCCCGTAAATCCGTTTGATTTGAAAGAGGAGTACCATGCCCGTCGAGGAAACCAGAAAACAGACCGTCAGCTTCATTGATCCAGCGTACATCCGCCAGACCCTGTCCGAGGCGGGAAACGCCAGCGAACAGGAAATCAACCGCATTTTCGAGAAGGCCGCTTCTTTTGCCGGCCTGACCCACCATGAGGTTGCCGTGCTGCTGAAATTGACCAAGCCCGAGCATCTGGAGCGGCTGTTCCACATCGCCCGCAAGATCAAGGAAGCCATCTACGGCCAGCGCATCGTCATTTTTGCGCCGCTTTATGTCAGCGACCATTGTGTCAACGAATGCCGCTATTGCGGCTATCAGTGCGGCAATGAATTCAACCGCCGCCAGCTGTCCCAGGACGAGGTTCGCACCGAGGCTGAGGCCATCATCCGGCTTGGCCACAAGCGCATTGCCCTGGAGGCCGGAGAAGACGACGAAAAATGTGACATCAACTACATCCTCGACTGCGTCAAGACCGTCTATGACACCAAAGTGGACAAAGGCGAAATCCGCCGCATCAATGTCAACATCGCTGCGACCACGGTTGAGAACTACGAGAAGCTCAAGGCCGCTAATATCGGCACCTACATCTTGTTCCAGGAATCGTACGATCCTGAGGTCTACGCCTATTATCATCCGGCTGGTCCCAAAAGCGACTATGCCTGGCACACCACTGCATTCGACCGCGCCCAGCAGGGTGGCATCGACGATGTTGGCGGCGGCGTGCTGTTCGGCCTCGGCGACCCGCTGTTCGAGACCCTGGCCCTGATGCTGCACAACGAACATCTCGAAAAAACCTGGAAAGTCGGTTTCCATACCATTTCAGCACCGCGCATCCGCCCCGCCAAAGGCACGGAAAACCAGACCTACCCCTACGCCATCGATGATGAGCTGTTCAAAAAGCTGGTGGCGATCATCCGTGTTGCGGTCCCCTACACAGGGATCATCATTTCCACACGTGAATCAGCCAACATGCGCAAGGACCTGATCGACTGCGGCATCACCCAGATGAGTGCTGAATCCGCTGTCGGTGTCGGTGGGTATGCCGTCAACAAGATCAAGAAAAAGTCGGCAGCGATCCAGTTTGCACTCAGCGATGAACGCAGTGCTGGAGAAATCATCGGCTGGATGATCAGCGAAGGCCTCATCCCCAGTTATTGCACGGCCTGCTACCGGATGAGCCGGACGGGCGACCGTTTCATGCAGCTAGCCAAGAGCGGCCAGATCAAAAACGTCTGCCAGCCCAATGCCCTGGCAACGCTGGCCGAGTACCTGCTCGACTATGGCAGCAGCGAATTGCAGGACCAGGGATTTGACCTGATCGAGAAGGAAATGGGAAAAATCACCCGCCCGGATATCCAGGAGCTGACCAAAAAGAACATCGCCAAGATCAAGCAAGGGGAGCGGGACAAATACCTATGAGACTTTCACCAGCTGATTTCCTGCGTATGGTGGCCGGACTTGCCTCCGGCACTGCTCTCGAAGCCCCTGCCCTGGTGGACGTCATCGAGACCGCCCGTGCAGATGAAGGCCTGCGCGACGCACTCTGTCAAACCGCGTCGGACCTGCGTGACCGGCTCTACGGCCGCCGGGTCTTCTTCCGTGGCCTGATCGAATTCTCCAACTACTGCGCCAATGACTGCTACTATTGTGGCATCCGGGCCGGCAATTGCACCGTCAACCGCTATCGTCTCAGCCAGGAGGAGATCCTCCAGAGCTGCCAGACCGGCTACGAACTCGGATACCGGACCTTCGTCCTCCAGAGCGGTGAAGACCCCTATTTCACAGATGACCTCATGGTCGACATCATTCGCGAGGTCCACAGCCGTTTCCCTGACTGTGCGATCACCTTGTCTCTCGGGGAAAAAGACCGCGCCAGCTACCAGCGCTTCTTTGATGCCGGTGCCAACCGCTATCTGCTACGCCATGAAAGTGCAACACCTGAGCATTATGCCATGCTCCATCCGGCCGAGCTCGACCTGTTGAACCGCAAGCGCTGCCTGTACGACCTCAAGGAAATCGGATTCCAGACCGGAGCTGGATTCATGGTTGGCCCACCAGGCCAGACTGCAGTGCATCTGGCCAATGACCTTGTCTTCCTGCGCGACCTCCAGCCACACATGGTCGGCATCGGTCCTTTCATTCCCGCCAGCAACACGCCTTTTGCCCATGAACCGGCTGGCACCGTCGAGGACACGCTGGTCATGGTTGCCCTCACCCGCCTCACGCTGCCCACTGCCTTGATCCCGGCTACCACTGCGCTCGGATCGCTCGATCACAAGGGACGCGAAAAAGGCCTCAAGGCCGGCGCCAATGTCGTCATGCCCAATCTGACACCGACGGTCAACCGCAAGGACTACAGCCTCTATGATGGCAAAATCTGCACCGGTGATGAGGCAGCCGAATGCCGCGTCTGCATCGAAGGCCGCATCCGCAGCGTCGGGTTCGACATTGACCTGTCCCGCGGCGACCACCTGACCTACAATCCTTAAATCAGGTACCAGCGCCTTCAGGCCCCGGTACCGAATTCGCGGGCACGGTATTCCGAAGGTGATACCCCCAGGATTTTCTTGAACGCAGCGGAAAAGTACTGCTGGGATTTGTAGCCAACATCACTGGCAATCTCGTACATCCGGATCTCCGGATTGGCCAGAAGCAGGAGCGATTTCTGGATCCGGTATTTGGCCAGATAGTCGACAAATGTTTCGTTGGTATCCTGCTTGAAAATTTTACTCAAATAGCTTGAACTGACAAAGAGCGCTTCGCAAATGCGGCGAAAGCTCAAGTCCGGATCGCTGTAATGTGCAGCGATGTAGGCAAAGGCCCGTTCAGTCAGAGGATTGACCGGACGGACTTGGCTCTGGGTCCAGGTTTCATACTGATCCGGTATCAGCGTCCAGTCCTGTCCGAAACAGGCCTGGTCCAGCCGGATGTCCAGATCGAGCGTCTGGCGCATCGTTTCAGCCAGTTCTCTCGGCAATTGCTGCCAGTTCCTGATGTTTTCCACTTTGACCAGGGCAAACAAATTGGACTTCATATCTGCGGTGCAGACAAAGGGACCACAGTGCGACAGCAATTCTTCAAAGATATTCTGGACCGCAAAGCGCAACAACTGGCGGTCCCATTCGCCATTTCCTGCCAGTCTGCCCTGGCGACTCTGGCGCAGCAGGCAAAAATGGTCAAAACCTGCCTGCAGTTTGTGGAAACCAAGCATTTCATCGATTTCTTCCTGAACCAGCTGGCCCTGGATCAGCTGCTGCAGAAACTGGTCCCGGAGCACCGTCATATTCTTCTGGAGCTGGGTCATGGCAAAGTCGTACTGCTCTTTGCTGCGCCTCTGCCGGTCCATTTCCTTGCGGATCCGGTCCACAGATTCGAGCAGCCGATGCTCCTTGACTGGCTTGAGCAGGTAGTCGCGCACGCCCAGGTTGATCGCCTGCCGGGCGAAATCGAATTCATCATGGCCAGTGATGATAATGAATTCAAGTTCAGGTGCGATCGCCTTGGCTTTTTCGATCAGAAGCAAACCGGACACCTGTGGCATCTGGATGTCAACCAGCATGAGGTCCGGTTTGACTTCGGCGACCATCTCCAAGGCCTCGAGGCCATTGGCAGCCAGGCCACAGACTGTAAATCCGAGCTGGATCCAGTCAATCAGCGTGGCCATGCCTTCCCGGATCACCCGTTCATCATCAGCTATCAGGACTTTATAGGGCATCGGTCTGGTCTCCTCCTGTTTGGAATCGCTGGCCTGCAGGCTCTTCCCTCGAGGCCAGGACAGGCAGGCGCAGGGTCACGGTCGTGCCCTGGTTTGGTTCACTCTGGAGTGTGATGCCATAAGAGCTGCCATAGGTCAGGATCAGGCGTTGCTGGACATTGCGCAAGCCATGGCCGCGGGCCGGATCGAGGTCACTTCGCTCGTTGATGGTCAGCAGGAGCTGATCGAGTATGTCTGGGGTCATGCCCCGGCCATTGTCACGGACAACCATCAGCAAGGTAGCGCTTTCCTGCCAGGCTTGGATGTCGATCCGTCCAGGATTGCCACTCTCCTTGATCCCGTGGTACAGCGCGTTTTCCACAATCGGCTGCAGGATGGTCTGCATCACGGGCAAATGGCGCACGGCCGGGTCCATCTCCAGCGAATAGTCAAGAATGTCGTGATAGCGCAATTTCTGGATTTTCAGATAGCTTTCGACATGGCTAAATTCTGTTTCCACTGTCCCCAGCTCATGGTTGGCTGAAAACCCGACCCGGAACAAATCGGACAAAGCATCGACGGCTTCGACAATATCGTTGGCACCATAGCGTCGAGCCATCCAGTGGATGGTGTCCAGCGTGTTGTAGAGGAAATGAGGCTTGATCGAGGCCATCAGTGCTTTGACTTCCGCTTTGCGTTTGCTGGACTGTTCGATGTACACCTGGTCGATCAAGCGCCGGAGTTCGGTTACCATCTGGTTGAAACTCTCAGCGAGGTCTTCAAATTCATCCTGGGTATCCGGCTGATAGGACACCAGGAGATTGCCATGCTGGGCCTGGTACATCAGTCCGCGCAGGTCTTCGATCGGCCTGACAAACTGCTGCACGGTGAATCGCGCATGGGCAACAAAAAACAGCATGAAGATCAGACTGCTCAGGATGCCCAGGGACAGGGTCAGGTATTGCTGGGTAAAGAAGGGGCGCAACGGCATGAAATTGACGATTGTCAGCGGAATTCCGCTCAATTGGCGCTCTGTCTTGAGGTAATTGCGGTTGTCGATTCCCGCCAGCTCATCATAGCGCAAAGGGGAATTGACCAGCGTGCCGCCAGGGGTCACCAGATAGGTTTGTCCCCCTTGCTGGCCATAGGGAGCTGTTAGCAAGGTACCCAGATCCTCCCCGAGGATGGTCAGGTTGACGACTGCAACCGGTCGTCCGGCAGGATCACAGATCGCACGGCTGACCGCCAGGCTGCTGGCATAATGGGGGGTGCCCGCCAGAAGGGGATTTTCCCCGGCACTGTAACTGAAATAATGCGTTTTTTCCGGCTCGGCCAGGCTGGCATCATACCAGTCAGCCATCTGGGAATGCTGCGGTTCCATGAGATGGTCCTGAGTGCACAGGAACAGTCCATTTTGGTACAGCAAGGTCAGGTGGCTGATGCTGGCAATGCTGGAGGCATACCCGTCAGCCAGGAGATGCAGTTTTTGCAGCTCGGCCTGGGGAACCAATTGTCCGTTGTGATACCGGCTGGCTTCGAACAGCTCCAGGTCCTTTTCCAGAAAGGAAAGCAGAGCCTCATAGCGGTCAAATTTGGCCGTGACAGCATTTTCTGCTTCATCGAGGACAGCCGTCGCCTGGTCGACAATGGTCCAATAGGACGTGATCCAATAAATGAAGTTCAGCAGGATGAAAAGTGCGAGCACAGGCAAGACAACCATCAAGGCGAAGGTTTTCAACAATCGGTTCTTGATGCTGTTGCGCATGCACGAAGCCTTTCCTGTTAAGGGATATTCAGATTATACTCTGTTGCCCGGCCGTTTTTAAGACTTGACCGACAGTTTCGTGGGATATGCGGTCGACGATCTGCCGGGCGATGGCATGATGGGCCAGAAGGCGCAGGGTCCAGCGTGATTTGCCGACAGGCGGGGCTGTCTGGCTGAGGGCGATGATCCGGGTGCGAACATCGGGTGTGATGCGCATGCCAGTGGCTGTTTTGGAGCGTTGCTTGCGATTGATGGCTGCCTCCAGACCATGCAGGGAATAGCGGCGGCGAATGGTATGGACGGTCTGGGAATTGATCCCGAGTTCCCTGGCGATGGCTTGTTCACTCATTTTCTTGCCGGACCGGTGCTCATCCGCCAGGAGCAGGACCCGGACATGCATGGTGGCTCGGCGGTCAAGGCGCCCATGGGTCAGCATCTGTTCGAGCCTGTCGCGTTCGGCAGGCGAAAGATTCACTCGGTATTTGATGGTAGGCATGGCAAGCTCCTCCTTCATTTCTCGATCGTATCGATGTTGTATTTGTTGATAACCACCTGTGGGACCAGGATCTCGTCTGGAAAAGCCTCGCCGCGGGAGAGTCCATAGCAGATTTCGAGGGCCTTGCTGCCCTGGAGGGCTGTCTGCTGGGAAACAGTTGCGGTCATTTCGTTCCGATGGATGGCCTGCAAGGCCTGGTCGGAGGCGTCCATGCCAAAAACCTGGATCACACCGGTCAGACCAGCCGAACGCAGAGCTGTGACGGCACCGATCGCCATTTCGTCATTCTGGGCGACGATGGCGTCCATTGGCTTGCCAGCCAGAAGCCAGTTGCTGACAATGGACTCTGCCTTGTCAGTTTTCCAATCGGCATTGAGCTCGGCCACGATCCGGACATCGGGCCGGTCTTGCAGGACGTCCAGGTAACCAGCATAGCGTGCACGGGCTGCCTGGGAACCGACCGGTCCTGTTAGAACAGCAACGTCACCCTTGCTGCCGATGGCTGCGACGCAGGCGGCCATTTCGAGCTGCCCTCCGGTAAATGAGTCTGTGCCGACGAAGCAGTCATACAAAGCGGGGGCGTCAATCCTCTGGGTCACGAGAACAACCGGCACTTGCTCTTGCTGGGCTTTCCCGAGAACAGCTTCCAATCCGGTTTCTGCCACTGGCTCGATCACCAGGCCAGCAATGCCGTCTCCAAGCAGGGTTTCGATCTGGCCCCTCTGCCTGGCAATATCCTGCTGGGCATCGAGCACGACCAGTTCCACCCCCAGCTCGCTGGCCCTGGCACGCGCTGAAGCAGCCAGGGTGTTGGTGAAATGATTGGTCAGGTGGCTCATGCAGAGCGCATAGCGCGGAGGGTCATTTGCCATGCAGCCGGTAGAAACCAGCACAGGCAGAATGGCCAGCAGGACGAGCAGCAGGATGGAAGTGGTGCGTGCAATCGTTCTCATGTCGTAAGCTTAGCAATCCTCGTTCCTGCTTGTCTTTACTCAAAACTCCACAAAGTTTATCGAATATTCCATTTGACATAAACCGGTATGAATGACTTCAGAAAAGAGCATAAAAAAAGACCGTCTCCCGCAAGGGAGACGGTCTTGAGTGAAGCGATGCTTCGGCCGATTACCAGCTGTTGTTGTTGTAACGCTCGTTGTTGCGCTGCTGCTTTCTGGCTCTGCGGCAATCCGGGCAACGGAGGGGCTCATTGGTGAAGCCCTTTTCAGCATAGAAAGCCTGTTCGCCTTCGCTGAAGATAAATTCAACTCCGCAATCTTTGCAATTCAGTGTTTTGTCCGGCATGATGGTATGCCTCCTTTAAATTTTTCGGGCATTTTCTATCGACGACCGTGAAGGTTCTCGCCAATTGACCTGTCCGATGGTTCAAAGCAGGCTATGGGATCCTTGTGCGTACAGATTAGAGCATGACCTTGGGCAATAGTACCATAGCCCGTGTCGTCTGGCAAGCGATTAAGGGTTTAGCACTCAATAGTCTGGCGTTCTGACGATTCTCAGGCTGTTTTTTGTGCACCTTGCATCAAGTATCGTCTCGTTCAATCTCGATTTTGGCCATTTTCTGTTCAACTTGTGGACGATCGCCGCGATCTGTCTTGACCGAGGCGATCTCGTCAACCACCTCAAGACCCTCGACAACTGAGCCAAAAGCCGCATACTGGCCATCGAGATGCGGGGCTGGCGCATGCATGATGAAGAACTGTGATCCGGCCGAATCTGGGTGCATGGCCCGGGCCATCGAGATGACGCCGCGGGTGTGGCGGATCTGGTTTGGCACGCCATTGCTGGAGAATTCACCTTTGATCTGGTAGCCGGGGCCACCTGTGCCCGTGCCCTGGGGACAGCCGCCCTGGATCATGAACCCGCTGATGACGCGGTGGAAAATCAATCCGTTGTAAAAGCCAGCTTCGGCGAGGTCAGTGAAATTTTTGACTGTCTTGGGAGCATTGTCGGGATCGAGTTTGAGCCGGATTTTTTTACCGGACTCCATGGTGATGTTTGCATAGATGGCCATTTGAAAGTCCTTTCATTGTGTTTTTTCCATTTTACCATAGGACAGTCCCAGCAGGGCACGTGTCTGTCAGGATGAGGTTTCGGCCTGGATGAGCAACTGATTGCGGGTGTCCCAGAGTTTCTGGGACAGGTCGACGTAGTAGCTCTGCGGGTTTTCAAATCGTTTGAGGGATTCCCAGAGACGATCGAGTTCATGGGCGCACTCTTTGCGGATCTCATCAATCGAACGGTGGGGATAGACAAGCTCGCCGGCAGTGAAGACCGGCTCCAGCAGGGAACGGACCGTGAAATTCGTCAACGTCTTGCGCTTCCATGTGTGCAACGGATCAAAAATCTCATAGGGCTCATCTTCAGAGATCGTCTCCTCGGCCAGGCTGATGACATCGGCAATGGCTTTGCCACTGCTTTTGTCATAGAAGCGCCAGACGGACTTGTTGCCGGGATTGGTGATTTTGGTGGCATTTTCAGAGAATTTCATCCGCGGTACGACTTGCCCCTGGTCCTCGATGGCAGCCAGTTTATAAACGCCGCCAAATACAGGCTCTGCCCGGGAGGTGATCAGGCGTTCGCCGACCCCGAAGGAATCGACCGCGGCGCCCTGGATGATCAGGTCCCGGATGATGTATTCATCCAGCGCATTGCTGACCGTGATTTTGCAATCTGCAAGCCCAGCCTGGTCCAGCATTTCACGAGCCTTGACTGTCAGGTAGGCCAGGTCGCCACTGTCGATCCGGATGCCATGCAAACGGTGCCCCATCGGTTCGAGTACTTCGCGGGCGGTGCGGATGGCATTGGGAACGCCGGAATGCAAGGTGTTGTACGTGTCGACCAGGAGGACGGTGTCGGACGGGAAAGAACGGGCATAGGCGGCAAAGGCTGAGAATTCGTCCGGGAATGCCTGGATCCAGCTGTGGGCCATGGTCCCGAGCACGGGAATGTTGAAATGCTCGCCACACAGGGTGCAGGAGGTTCCGGCTGCTCCGGCGATGTAGGCAGCTCTCGCACCCAGGACTGCTGCATCATAACCCTGGGCCCGGCGCGAACCAAACTCGAGCACGGGGCGCCCCTTGGCTGCGCGGACGATGCGGGCGGTTTTCGTGGCGATCAGGCTTTGGTGGTTGATGGTGACCAGAAGCATGGTTTCAACCATCTGGGCCTGGATGATCGGGCCACGCACTTTGACAATCGGTTCGTTGGGAAAGATCGGCGTCCCTTCCGGGATGGCCCAGACATCACAGGTGAATTTGAACTGGCGCAGAAATTCGATGAAACGGTCATCAAACACGTCATGGCTGGCCAGATAAGCCAGGTCCTCCTCAGTAAAGGTCAGGTCCCTCAAATATTCGATCATCTGCTCTACGCCGGCCATGATGGCAAAACCGCCTTCCTGGGGAACCTGGCGGAAAAACAAGTCAAAATAGGCCACTGTCTCCGCCATATCATTGTCGAGATAGCCTTTTGACATGGTCAGTTCGTAAAAATCGGTCAGCAGGGTCATGTTGGTCCGGTCGGTCCAGCGGATTTTTGTCATAGTTGTGCCTCCATTGGCTCAAACAGGGGGAATGGGTACAGGACCGTCTCCAGGCAAAGGCCCTGGGGCGGCATGGTTTTCCCGGCCAGGCGCCGGTCTCGTGAACGCAGGATCTGCGGGATGTCCTGAGGTTTGATCTTGCCCTGACCGACAGCCAGCACAGTCCCGGCCAGGATCCTGACCATGTGGTAGAGAAAGCCATTTCCGTTCACATGCAAGGTGAGAAAGGGGCGGTCAAAGGTCAGGTCCAGCTGGTGGATGGTGCGGATCGTGGTCTGTTTGGGATTGTTGTTCTGGTCCATGAAGGCATAAAAGTCATGGGTTCCGCACAGGTAGGGCAATGCTTCCCTCATGCGGTCCAGATCGACCGGCCCGAAGACATGTGGCGCCTGATGGCGGGACAGGACAGGCCGGGTCGGAGACAGATAGTAGCGATAGGTGTAGATCTTGCCGACTGCGTCGTAGCGGGCGTGAAAGCCAGGCGGTGCTTCTGCAGCGGCCAGCAGGGCCACATCATCAGGCAGACGGTTGTTCAGAGCCAGGGGCAGTCGGTCCAGCGGGACATTCAGGGCCGTATCCAGATGGCAGACGAGACCACGGGCGTGAACCCCCTGGTCTGTCCGGCTGCTGCTGATGATCTGGAGGTCTGATTCACCACTCAAGTCCCGCAGGGCATTCTGCACCACTTGCTGCACCGTGCGCAACTCACCCTGGTCCTGGAAACCATGGAAGTCATACCCGTCATATTCCAGAAGCAAGGCGATGCGGCGGCAATCTGGCACGGTCTCAGCCTGGCAGACCGTCTTCGAGGCAGCGGCGGCCCATCATGGCAGCACCGACGATTCCGGCATCATTACCCATTTCGGCCACACGGATTTTCGGGGCTGGCACACCTTCCGCCAGGAAGGATTTGGCCTTGTCATATGTTTTTTCCAGCAGCGGGACCATCAGGGCATCGCCTTCATTGCAGACACCGCCTCCGATGACAATGATTTCCGGCATGAAGGTATTGATGACATTGGCCAGGCCTTCGGACAGCATTTCAATGTAGTTGACAACGACCGCTGTCGCTACGGCATCACCCTGGCGCATGGCATCAAAAGACGACCGGCCACTGGCCTTGCCGCCATTTTCAGCGATCATGGTATTGAGGATCGATGCGGGATTTTGCACGGCAGCCCGCTCGGTGTCACGGATCAGGGCAGTGGCAGAGGCATACGCTTCAAAACAGCCCTTGCGGCCGCATGTGCAGGCTTCACCGCCACTTTTGATGACCATATGGCCGATCTCGGAACCAGCGTTGTTAAAGCCACTGAAAATACGGTTGTTGATGACGATACCGCCACCCACACCGGTGCCCAGGGTGATGGTCACGCTGGAGGAGCTGCCACGGGCGGCACCGAATTCACTTTCCGCCAGGGCAGCGACATTGGCATCGTTGTCGATGTAGACCGGCAGGGAGACTGTCCTTTTCATCTCGCGCCGCATCGGCATGTGGCGGAAGGGCAGATTGTAGGCAACAATCAGCTCGCCAGTCTTATTGTTTGGGGTTCCGGGGGAACCGATACCGATCGATTCGACATCACTTTCCGTGCAGCCAGCTTCGGCGATGACTTCCAGCGTCACCCGGGCCATATCTGCGACGATGGCTTCACCGGTGCGCTCGGCCTGGGTTTTGATGCTTTTCTTGTGGACGATGGTGCCCGTTTCGTCAACCAGACCGACTTTGATATTCGTACCGCCCAGATCGATACCAATGTATTTCTTCATGGCTATCCCTCCAACTGATTTCAGGAAAATAGATGCTTTTCATTATAACCGGCAACCGGTTGCATGGCCAGTCTGGGCTCAGCCAGGCCAGAACCGCAACAGGAGGATCGCCAGGCAGGCCAGGCTGATGGCGATTCCGAAAAGGACGTCCCGGGTCTGGTATTTCATCACACGCAAGCGTGTCCTGGATTCTCCCCCACGGTAGCAGCGGGCTTCCATGGCCACAGCCAGATCCTCGGCCCGTTTGAAGGCACTGACAAAAAGCGGGATGAGCACGGAAACCAGGCCGCGGGCCCGGGCGATCAGGCCTCCGGTGTCATAATCAGCACCGCGAGACGACTGCGCTTTCATGATTTTGTCTGTTTCTTCCAGTAGAGTCGGGACAAACCGCAGGGCGATCGACATCATCATGGCCATTTCATGGGCCGGAAAGCCGATCTTGCGCAAAGGGCCGAGCAGATTCTCCAGTGCGTCAGACACATGGATCGGGGTTGTGGTCAAGGTCAGAAGCAACGTGGTGTTCAAGATCAGCAAGACGAGACGCGAGCCCATGCGCAAGGCAGTGGCCAGGCCTTGTTTGCTGATGGTCACCGGACCCACAGTCACAAGCTGGTCGCCGCTGACGGTCAGGATATTGAGCACGACTGCAAACAGGAGAATGAACAACATGGGACGCAGGCTGACCAGGACTTGCTTGACAGGAACCCGCGACAAACCGATCAATCCAATGGTCACAAGGCCCAGGAAAGCCATGGGCAGCAAATCGCGCGACAGGAAGGTCACCGCCATCATCAGGATGGCGGCAAGGATCTTGGTCCTGGGATCGAGCCGGTGCAGGAGCGACGAGGCAGGGTAATACCGGCCCAGTGAGATGTTGCTGATCATTCCACAATCCTCCCTGCTGCAGCCCGGATCAATTCAAAAACAGCGGATTCCACTGTGTAGAACTGGTCAGACAGATCCGGGAACTCGGCTTTCATGTCCCTGAGGAAAGCTGCGGTGCGCGGGACAGACAGGTCTGCCGCCAGCAATGTCTCTGTCTGGGCAAAAACCTCTGCCGGGGTTCCGAATAAAATCACAGCGCCGTCTTTGAGTGCCAGGACCCGGTCTGAAAGGCGGGCAACATCCTCCATGCTGTGCGAAACCAGGATGACTGTGGATCCTTCATCGCGCAGGCGGGCCGCATAGCCGAGGATTTCCTCACGACCGGCCGGATCAAGGCCAGCCGCAGGTTCGTCCAGGATCAGGACCTCCGGCCGCATGGCGATCACACCGGCAATGGCTGCACGTCTGCGCTGGCCACCGGACAGCTCAAAGGGTGACCGTTCCAGCTCTTCGTCGGTCAGCCCGACAATCCGCGCAGCCCACAGCACCCTCTTTTCGACTTCCGCAGCATCGAGGCCTAAGCGGCGTGGGCCGAAGGCGATGTCCTGGAAGACTGTTTCCTCAAACAACTGGTGTTCCGGATACTGGAACAAAAGTCCGACATGGCGGCGGATGCGGCGGATAGCCTGGTTCTCCGAGGCGTCATGGCCCAGGACAGTCACTTTACCCGACTGGGTGCGCAGCAGGCCGTTCAAATGCTGGATCAGGGTCGATTTGCCAGATCCACTGTGGCCGATGATGCCGAGCAATTCACCTTTGCGGACATCGAAGCTGACATTGCGCAAAGCCTTGGATTCCAGGGTTGTGCCGGATGAATACGTAAAGGTCAGGTTCTCGACTGATATCACAGGATCGCCTACACTGGCGAAGGCGTGCACCGTCTCCCGGCGCCGGGCGTAGTCCCTGAGCAAAGCCTCGAGCTTGCTTTTCCCTGCAGACTTGAGCAGTCGGGAGACTGCTTTGCAGGCAGCAACCCAGTCCGTACTTTCAAATGGCTTGAGTTTTTGCGCCGTCAGTTCGGCGATCCTGTTCAGGATCTCGCCATGAACAGGCACATCCAGCCCCTGGTTTTTGACCAGCTGGACACGATCGAATACTTCTGCCGGAGTCCCGGACAGAATCACATGGCCATCGTTCATGATGACCACACGGTCTGCCAGCAAAGCCTCTTCCATGTGATGTGTGATGTTGATCACGGTCAAACCCTGCTCCCGGATCAGATCAGCGACCAAGGCCATGAAATCGGTCCGGGTTGCCGGATCGAGCATGGAGGTTGCCTCGTCCAGGATCAGGCAGGACGGTTTCATCGCCAGGATGCCGGCAATGGCCAGCTTCTGCTTTTGCCCACCTGATAGCAAATGAGGAGGGCGCTCTGCCATGGCCAGCAAATTGACCCGGGCCAGTGCTTTGTCAACCGCCAGCCGGATCTCTGGCTGGGGGAATCCCAGGTTTTCCGGTCCGAATGCCACATCTTCCTCAACGGTGGTGCCAACGATCTGGTTGTCCGGGTTCTGGAACACCATGCCGCACTGGCGCCGGACTTCCCAGATGCTCTGGTCGTCCCGGGTATCAAAGCCGGACACGATGATGGTGCCCTCGGATGGAAGTTCGAGCGCATTGATCAGGCGGGCGAGGGTCGATTTGCCAGAGCCATTGCGGCCCAGTATGGCCGTATGGCTACCCTTCTTCAGATCAAGCGATACGTGTGACAGCGCCTGGATCGGCTCGTGCCCATGCTGGAGATAAGAGAAACTGACATTCTCGATGCTGGCAAAAGGTGGACTTCCGGCGCGGTTTTCTGGATCCATGGTCAAAGCGATCCCCTTCAAAACAAAACGGGAACAGGATAGTCCTGTCCCCGTTATGGCAGATGGTTTTGGATTGGGTGGCAGGTCTTCAGTGCAGCAAACTCAGAGGAGTTCGAGGATCGCCATCTCTGAAGCATCACCACGGCGAGCGCCGAGCTTGATGATACGGGCATAGCCACCCGTGCGTCCGACGTATTTCGGAGCAACCGTGTCGAACAGGTAATTGACCGGATTGACGGTATTACCTTTTTCGTCATGGCTCTTGTTGAGCCAGAGCATCAGCTGGCGACGGACGGCCAGGCGGGACGGGCTGTCAACCTGGACCATTTCCTTTTTCACTTCACGTTCGACAACGTCGTATTTGCTGCCGTTTTTGGAAGTGGCTGATTTTAAAACCTTCTTGCCCTTGCCGTCAAGCTTGGCAGCGGAGACGGTGACTTCCTTCGTGGTGAAGTTGTCCTTCTCCTTGATCGCCAGGGTGATCAGCTGTTCAGCGATCCGCTTGACTTCCTTGGCGCGAGCCTCGGTGGTTTCGATTTTGCCGGTGAGGATCAGCGTGGTGACCATCCCCCGCAGCATCGACAGACGCATGTCATAGGCGCGTCCGAGTTTTCTACGTGCAGGCATGTTAATACCCTCCTAATGATCGGGAACGGTCCCCTCACTCGTCGATAGCAGCGAGTGACAGGCCCATTTCTTCGAGTTTCTGGATGACTTCCTCGAGCGATTTCTTGCCGAGGTTTCTGACTTTCATCATGTCTTCTTCCGAACGGGCCACGAGATCGCCGATCGAATTGATGCCGGCGCGCTTGAGGCAGTTGTAAGTGCGGACAGAGAAGTCAAGGTCTTCGATCGCGGTGCCCAGGACTGTCGGAGCCTTGCCGTCAATTTCCAGGTTGGAAAAATTCGTGCTGGTCACGCTGCTGGTCAAGGCGACGAACAAGTTGAGGTGCTCGGTCAGGATGCTGGCGCCGACGCTCAAGGCTTCGGAGGCCCCGATGGTGGCATCGGTCCAAACCTCGATAGTCAGTTTGTCATAGTCGGTAAACTGGCCGACACGAGTGTTTTCGACCGAATAGTTGACCTTTTTGACCGGAGTGAAAATCGAGTCAATCGGAATAACGCCGATCGGCTGGCTGACCCATTTGTTGCGGTCGGCGGTGTTGTAGCCGCGGCCGCCATTGAAGGTCAGTTCCATGAAGAGGCGGCCTTCGCCATTCAACGTGGCGATCGGGTGGTCAGGATTCATGACCTCGACTTCATCATCGCGGACGATATCGCCCGCCGTCACGACACCGGTGCGGCCTTCCTCAGTGCTGATATAGACCGTTTTCGGTCCATCCACATGCAGGTCAGCCCGGATGCCTTTGACGTTGAGGATGATTTCGGTCATATCTTCAACGACACCCTTGACCGTTGAAAACTCATGGAAGACGCCCTCCACGCGAATCGCCGTCACTGCCGCGCCCGGCAGTGAGGAAAGCAACACACGGCGCAGCGAGTTGCCCAGTGTGATGCCATAGCCCCGCTCAAGCGGTTCGATCACGAATTTACCATAGGAACGTTCTTCATTCTGTTCCAGGCATTCGATCACTGGCTTTTTGATCTCAATCATTCTGTTCCTCCTAATTACGACACAACGCTCTATCACGCGGCTGCAGAATGCTCAGGCAGCCGGTGAGGATTACTTCGAATAAAGTTCGACGATGAGCGTCTCGCGGACATCGAGGTCGACGTCGGCGCGGGCCGGAACCTGGGCAACGGTACCACTGAGCTGTTCCGCATTGAATGTGAGCCAGGACGGAACAGGACGGGTCGCAAGATCCTGGAATTTCGGTGATTTGCGGGATGATTCGCAGACAGCGACGGTATCGCCGGCCTTGAGGGTCATCGAGGGGATATTGGCCTTCTTGCCATTGACGGTAAAGTGGCCGTGTGTGACCAGCTGGCGGGCCTGGGCGCGGGAAGCGGCAAAACCCATGCGATAGACAACATTGTCAAAACGCAGTTCAAGGAGTTGCAGCAGGTTTTCGCCTGACTTGCCCTTCATGCGGCTGGCGCTGTCAAAGGTCTTTCTGAACTGGCCTTCGAGGACACCATAAAATCGCTTCGCCTTCTGCTTTTCACGCAGCTGGGAACCATATTCGGAAATTTTCTTGCGGCCCTGGCCATGCTGGCCGGGAGCGAAGCTCCGACGGGCGATGGCACATTTGCCGGTATAGCAACGCTGCCCTTTAAGGAAAAGCTTTTCGCCTTCGCGGCGGCAGAGCCGGCAGGCTGCTTCTGTATATCTAGCCATTCTCTATTCCTCCGGGATCAGACTCTTCTTCTTTTGGGCGGTCTGCAACCATTGTGCGGGATCGGTGTGACGTCCTTGATCATCGTGACATCAAGACCGGCGGCCTGCAGCGAACGGATCGCAGCTTCGCGGCCGGCACCCGGACCTTTGACAAAAACTTCGACCGAGCGCATGCCATGGTCGACAGCGGTCTTGGCAGCAGATTCAGCTGCCATCTGGGCGGCAAACGGTGTCCCTTTACGGGAGCCCTTCATGCCCATGCCACCAGCACTGGCCCAGGAGATGGCGTTGCCATTGGGATCGGTGATGGTGACAATCGTGTTGTTGAACGATGAATGGATGTGGGCAGAGCCACGGTCAATGTTCTTGCGTTCTCTTTTCTTCGGCCGAACAGCCGTTTTCTTGGCAGACGCTTTAGCCATGTTCTGTCCTCCTTACTTTTTCTTGTTAGCCATGGTGCGCTTCGGTCCCTTGCGGGTGCGGGCGTTGGTTTTCGTACGCTGGCCGCGGACCGGCAGGCCCATCCTGTGGCGACGGCCGCGGTAGCAGCCAATTTCCGTCAGGCGCTTGATATTCATGGCGATTTCACGCCGCAGGTCACCCTCGACGGTGTAGCCGTTTTCGATGGTGTCCCTGATTTTGGATACTTCATTTTCCGTCAAATTCTTGACACGGGTATCGGGATCGATGCCGCAGGTTGCAAGAATCTTGTTCGAAAGTGTTCTGCCGACGCCAAAGATGTAGCAAAGCGCAATTTCGACGCGCTTATCGTTCGGCAGATCGACTCCGGCAATACGTGCCATTTTCTTACCTCCGTAAAGTGAAAGGCTCTCAAAGAATCTCTATGTAGTAAACACGATCGGGATGACCGCAAAACCTGTGCAGGTTCTGTCGGCAGCCGCATCCCTTAACACGTGCGGTTGACTGCTGGCTAATCCGTGTACCGGATCAGCCCTGTTTCTGCTTGTGCTTGGGATCTTCGCAGATGACCATGACGCGGCCCTTGCGCTTGATAACCTTGCATTTCTCGCAGATCGGTTTGACGGACGGTCTGACTTTCATGGTGGTTTCCTCCTGGATCTAGCGCCTTGGACAGATCAAAAACAGACGTCATGAGGGCGCATGCTAAAATAGTGTACCAGATTCATTTGATAAATCAAGTGCCTGGTGGTCGTTTTCTGAAGTTATTTGGCGCGCCAGGTGATCCGGCCGCGGGTGACATCATACGGTGACAGCTCAACTGTCACGCGGTCGCCGGTCAGGATCTTGATGTAGTGCTGGCGCAGTTTGCCGGAAATATGGGCCGTTACTTCATGTCCGTTTTCGAGACGGACTTTGAAGACTGCATTGGGCAGGACGTCGACGACAATCCCCTCAACTTCAATGGCTTCTTCCTTGCTCATGATTGTTCCTCCTGTGAGTCTGCCTGGGCCTTGGCTGCCCAGGACTTGGGATAGTGGATCTTTTACGGTTCAGCTGGCTTGTCCGAAATCCAGCCAGAATGGTCGCCAATCAGTTTCCGGACCAGGGCGTTTTTCTGTCCAGGGTCACCGAGGGCTGCCAGTTTCTCCTCCCAGCCTGGATCGATCTGCCCCAGTGGCCTGAGGTGGCGCCAACGCTTGCGCTTCGGCTTATCCAGCGGGCGGTACCTGCCATCACTGCACGAGACAAATTGATCCATGACCGCGATAACCAGATAGACTCTGCCCGTGTCATGCCCAGCGGTCGAGATCACAAGCTGGCCCGCGACCAGGCCGCGGTTCTGCATGGCTTCGAAAACTGTCACTTCCTGGGTCATAACGCAGTCAGGATGACTGGTCCTTCGGCAGTGACGGCAAAGGTGTTTTCATAATGGGCTGCAGGTTTTCGATCCGAGGTGACGATCGTCCAGCCATCTTCGAGGATCGCGATGTGACGGCTACCCAGCGTGATCATCGGCTCCATGGCCAGGACGAGACCTTCTTCCAGGCGCATCCCGCGACCGGCATGGCCAAAGTTGGGCAGGTCTGGATCTTCGTGCAACCGTCGGCCTACACCGTGGCCAGTCAACTCGCGGACAACACCGTAACCGTGTGATTCCGCTATCCGCTGGACTGCAGCTGATACATCACCCAGCCGGTTGCCGATAACCGCCTTTTCAAAGCCAGCCCAGAAGGCGGCTTCGGTGACCCGCACCAGCTCTGCCTTGTCCGCAGAAATATCCCCTACTGCAAATGTCCGCGCAGCATCGGCGTGAAAACCTTCAAAATAGGCACCCACATCGACTGATATGATTTCTCCAGGCTGGAGAATCCTGGTGGCCAGCGGGATGCCATGCACGACCTCTGCATCGATGGAAGCACAAATGGAGGCTGGAAACGGGGGCTCACCATAACCCTTGAAAGACGGGACAGCACCAGCCTTGCGAATAATCGCCTCTGCCTCGCGGTCCAGGTCGAGGGTTGAGATCCCCGGCCGAACCATCTGTGCCATCGCTTCCAGGACCTGGGCGACGATTCGCCCGGCGTTCCGGATCCGTGCCAATTCCTCTTTTGTTTTCAATCGGACCATGGCGTTCAGGACCGTTCCTTCAAAGCAGACAGGACAGCCGGCAAGGAGGACCCGACTTCGCCTTCGTTATTGATCCGGACCAGCAGCTTTTTCTGTTCGTAATAATCCGAAAGCGGTAAGGTCAGCTGGTAATAATGGGCCAGCCGCTGCCGGATGGTTTCTGGTTTGTCATCATCCCGCTGGTACAAAGTCCCACCACAGGCATCACAGATGCCCTCCTTCTGCGGACGGCAGGAATCGATGTTGTAAGTCCGGCCACACGATGAACAGACACGCCGGCCGGTGAGGCGGGAGAGGATCGATTCGTCGGATAGCTCCAGTTCAACGACCGCATTGAGCGAGATCTGGCGCTTGGCCAGAAGATCGGTCAAGGCTTCGGCCTGGGCAACGGTACGCGGAAAGCCATCGAGCAGGAATCCACGCTGGCAATCTGCCTGCTCCAGGCGGTCTGCCACCATGGCGATGGTCAGGGTGTCAGGGACGAGAGCCCCTTGATGGATGTACTGACTGGCTTCCTGTCCCAGCGGGGTGTTGGCCTTGATGTTCTGGCGAAAGATATCGCCGGTCGAAATGTGCGGAATCTGGTACTCCCGTACGAGGTCGGCAGCCATTGTCCCTTTGCCGGAACCAGGCGCCCCCAGTAGAATCAGTCTCATGTCTTCTAGTCCTCCTGCGTCACTTGCAACAAGGGCATCCGGGCTATGCCGGACACCCTTTTGCAAATTGACATCGCATGTGATTAGTCGAGGAATCCCTTGTAATGGCGCATGACCATCTGGGATTCGAGCTGGTTGACGAGGTCGATGGCAACACCGACGACGATCAGGACTGCCGTGCCGCCGAACCAGACACCTTGAGCTTTGGTCACAGCTGACAGAAGAACCGGGAACAGGACGATGATGATCAGGAAAAGACCGTCGATCCAGTTCAGGCGGCGGGCCGTACGGGCAATGAAGTCCGAAGTCGGCCGGCCGGGACGGATGCCAGGGATGAAACCACCATTCTTCTGCAGGTTGTTGGCAATCTCGATCGGATTGAACTGAACCATGGAGTAGAAGAAGGTAAAGCCCAGAATCAGCAAAGCGTAGAAAATGTAGTAGAACGGGTTGCCGGAGAAATTCATGAACCACTCGGCAACTGGCCCGGTACCGCCAAACAGGGAAACCAGCGTGGACGGCAGGGAGACGATCGAGATCGCAAAGATGACCGGGATAACACCAGCCTGGTTGACTTTGATCGGCAGGTAGGTGTTCTGGCCACCGTACATCTTGCGGCCGACGACTTTCTTGGCATACTGCACCGGAATGCGGCGTTCCGCGCTCTGGACAAAGACGACCAGGGCGACGACAACCACGAAAACGGCGATGATTGCAGCGGTGCCAATGACAGACACAAAAATGTTCGAGGTTACAGACCAGTTCTGGAAGTAACCAAAGAGCATTTTGATCGCGTTGGGACCACCCGTGATGATACCTGCGAAGATGATCAGCGAGATACCGTTGCCGATGCCTTTTTCATTGATCTGTTCACCGAGCCACATGATGAAGGCGGTACCAGCTGTGAAGCTGACAACGACCAGGATGGCATTGAGAAAGCCCGGCAGTGTGGATGACGAAGCCATGCGGGTGGCGTACCAGTAGGCAATGGCCTGGATCATAGCCAGGCCGACCGTGAGGTAGCGGACCATCTGCTGGATTTTCTTGCGTCCGGTTTCGCCTTCCTTTTGCAGGCGCTCCAGGGCCGGAATGGCCACCGTGAGCAGCTGCATGATGATGGAGGCGTTGACATAAGGGGTGATGCCCATGGCGAAGATCGAGACTTGCTTGAAAGCACCGCCTGAAATGATGTCCAGGAAGCTGCCCAGCTGGCCAAAGCGTTCGATCAGGGCAGTGAAAGCCTCCTGGTCGATGCCTGGGACCGGGACACGGATGCCAAGACGGTACACGATCAGGATGCCGATCGTGAACAGCAGTTTTTTACGCAGGTCCGGGATCTTGAAGGCATTTTTCAGGGTTTCGATCATGCTGCCCATGCTTTAGACCTCCTCGACGCTGCCTCCAGCTTTTTCGATCTTCTCTTTGGCGCTGGCGGTGAAAGCACTGGCCTTGACGGTCAGTTTCTTGGTCAGTTCACCATTGCCGAGGATTTTGATGCCGTCGTTGACCTTTGGAACATTGGCAATGCCAGCAGCGTTGATGGCTGCAACATCGACCACGGCACCGTCGTCAAACTTGTTCAGGGATGAGAGGCTGACTTCGATGTAGGCCAGCGCGAAACGCTTGTTGTTAAAGCCACGTTTCGGCAGACGACGATAGATAGGCATCTGGCCGCCTTCAAATCCGGGACGGACACCGCCGCCGGCACGGGCATTCTGGCCTTTGTGGCCACGGCCTGAGGTCTTGCCGTTGCCGGTACCCACACCGCGGCCTTTGCGGAAAGCGGTCTGGCGAGCGCCGGGGGAGGCTTTCAATTCGTTGATTTTCATAGTCTTACACCTTCCTCAAGCTTCTTCAACCTTGACCAGGTAAGCGACGAGACGGAGCATGCCCTGGAGAGCCGGATTGGACTCCAGTTCGACAGTCTGACCGATCTTGCGCAGACCCAAGGCCTGGATGGTTGCCTTGTGCTTATGGGTTGCATTGTTGGTGCTCTTGGTGAGCGTGATCTTGACTTTAGACATCGTCGCGCTCCTCCTTACAGAATGTCTTCGACGGACTTGCCACGCAGACGAGCCACTTGTTCCAGTGACTTGAGGCTGGCAAGACCGGCGATGGTCGCATTGACCATGTTGTTCGGATTATTGGTGCCCAGGGACTTGGTGCGGATGTCCTTGATACCGGCCAGTTCGAGAACGGCACGGACAGGACCACCAGCGATGACGCCAGTACCACCGACAGCCGGCTTCAAGAGGACTTTGCCAGCGCCAAACAGGCCGATGGTTTCGTGCGGGATCGTAGCGTCCTTGAGCGGGACTTCGATCAGGTTCTTCTTGGCATCTTCGATGCCTTTGCGGATGGCATCCGGAATTTCGGCTGCTTTGCCGAGACCTTTGCCGACATGGCCATTCTCATCACCCACGATGACGAGGGCGGCGAAACGGAAGTTGCGGCCACCTTTGACGGTCTTGGAGACGCGGCCGATATGGATGACTTTTTCTTTCAGATCCAGTTTGCTTGCATCAATGCGCATGGCTATTCCTCCTGCTTAGAACTTCAGTCCGGCTTCACGAGCCGATTCTGCCAGAGCCGCGACACGGCCATGGTAGAGATAGCCACCGCGGTCGAACACGACCGTTTCAATGCCGTTAGCCAAGGCCCGCTGGGCGACCAGCGCTCCGACGGCTTTAGCGCCTTCGACGTTGCCAGCGAAGGTCAGCTTGTCTTTGATTTCCTTGTCCAGGGATGAAGCGCTCACCAGCGTGCGGCCAGTGGTGTCATCGATCACCTGGGCATAGATCTGGGAAAGGCTGCGGAAGACACACAGTCTCGGACGTTCTGCCGTGCCGGAGACTTTGCTGCGCACCCGCTCGTGTTTCCGCTTGCGAATCTCGTTCCTGCGAGTTTTGCTAATCATGTCATCTCACCCTTTCTTATTTGCCTTTTTTGCCGCCCTTGGCGCCTGTTTTTCCTTCTTTCAGGTGCAGGACTTCAAAGTCATACTTGACGCCCTTGCCCTTGTAAGGATCTGGCAGACGGAAGGCACGGATCTTGGCCGCAGTTTCACCAACCATCTGCTTGTCGGCGCCCTTGACAATGATCTTGTTCGGGGCTGGCACATCGATGGTGATGCCGGCGGGTTCTTCGAGCTCGATCGGATGGGAGAAACCCAGGTTCAGGACGAGCTTCTTGCCTTGCTTCTGGGCCTTGAAACCGACACCGTTGATGTCGAGATTCTTGGTAAAGCCCTGGGACACACCGACGATCATGTTGTTGACCAGGGTGCGGGACAGGCCATGCAGGGCGCGATGGTCTTTGTTGTCACTTGGACGAGTGACGGTGATGGTCTTGTCTTCGACCTTGACGGTGATATCCGGATGGATCACCTGGGTCAGGACAGTGGAACCAGATTTGACGGTGACAACGTTGTTTTCAACTTTGACTTCAACGTTGGCCGGAATGGTGATCGGCATTCTGCCAATTCGGGACATGGTTGTGGACCTCCTGCTCTTGAGATTGAGGATCGCATCCCCTGTGCTGGGGCAGTCAGCCATAGCACGGGATGCCGCTCCGTTTCAGAGTTTAGTTTGAATTACCAGACATAGGCGAGAACTTCGCCGCCAACGCCCTCTTTGCGAGCGCTCTTGTCGGTCATGATGCCTTTTGAAGTTGAGATGATCGCGATGCCAAGGCCACCGAGCACTTTGGGCAGGTTCTCCGTGTTGGCATAGACGCGCAAGCCCGGTTTGGAAATGCGCTTGATGCCGGAGATGACCGGTTTCTTGGCGGCGTACTTGAGGGTGATTTTGATCTTGCCCTGCTTGTCGTCGTTGATCACGTCGACTTTGCTGATGTAGCCTTCGTCGAGAAGAATCTGGGCGATGGCTTTCTTGACATTGGACGCCGGAATTTCACAGGTCGCGTGACCGGCTGTGCCGGCGTTGCGGATGCGGGTGAGCATATCGGCGATGGTATCTGTAATCTGCATGAAACTTCCTCCTTCCTCTGGTACTCTTACCAGCTGGCCTTGCGAATGCCGGGAATCTGTCCCTTGTAGGCCAGTTCACGGAAGCACAGACGGCAGATGCCATACTTGCGGATGTAAGCATGCGGACGGCCACAGAGTTTGCAGCGATTGTAGGCACGTGTCGAGAACTTCGGCTCTGCCTGCTGTTTCAGGATCATTGACTTCTTAGCCATTTAACGTACCTCCCGCTTACTTGGAAAACGGCATGCCGAGCAGTTTCAAAAGCTCGCGTGCTTCTTCGTCGGTGTTTGCGGTTGTGACAATGATGATGTCCATGCCGCGGATCTTGTCGATTTTGTCGTAGTCGATTTCCGGGAAAATCAGCTGTTCCTTGGCACCGAAAGCGTAGTTGCCACGGCCGTCAAAGGAATTGGGGTTGATCCCGCGGAAGTCGCGCACACGCGGCAGGGCCACGCTGATCAGCTTGTCGAGGAACTCGTACATCTTCTGGCCGCGCAGGGTAACCTTGCAGCCGATGTTCATGCCTTCACGCAGCTTGAATGCGGAAACGGACTTCTTGGCTTTGGTGATGACCGGTCTCTGGCCGGCGATCAGGCCCATGTCCCGGGCAGCGTTCTCAATCGCCTTCGGGTTGTCCTTGACTTCACCGACGCCCATGTTGAGAACAATCTTCTCAACTTTCGGGATCTGCATCGACGAGCTGTACTTGAAAGTCGTCATCATCGCTGGTGCGACTTCTTTCTGGTATTTGTCTTTCAGTCTGGCCATTTTAAACTCCTCCTCGCCGATCACTTCTTGGCTGCGATGGTGTCGATTTCGGCACCGCAGGCCTTGCAGACGCGGACTTTGTCACCATTGGCCATGACCTTGTGCCCCATCTTGCTCGGACGCTTGCACTTGTTGCAGACGACCATGACATTGGAGCTGGAAACCGGAGCTTCCTGGTGGAGAATGCCACCTTGCTGGTAGCGGCCACGCGGTTTCTGGTGCTTGACGGACATGTTGACGCCTTCGACGATGACCCGGCCGGTGACCGGGAAAACCTTCAGGACTTTGCCGGTCTTGCCAGCGTCTTTGCCCGACAGCACGTAAACGGAATCATCTTTTTTGACATGTACTTTCATGCTACGTGTGCCTCCTTACAGGACTTCGGGAGCCAGAGACAGGATTTTCATATAGTCCCTGTCACGAAGTTCCCTGGCGATGGGCCCAAAGATACGCGTGCCGCGCGGATTCTTGTCTTCCTTGATGATGACGGCTGCGTTTTCGTCAAATTTGATGTAGGAACCGTCGGAGCGGCGTACGCCACGCTTGGAGCGGACGATAACAGCTTTGACGACCTCACCCTTCTTTACAACACCACCGGGTGTTGCTTCTTTGACCGAACAGACGATGATGTCTCCGATATTGGCGTACTTGCGCCAGGATCCTCCGAGAACCTTGATGCACATCAGTTCTTTGGCACCGGTGTTGTCGGCGGATTTGAGTCTTGATTGAACCTGGATCATTGTCTTCCTCCTTCCAGTAACCGGTTAAGGATCACTTGGCCTTCTCAATGACCTCGACCAGTCTCCAGCGCTTGTCGCGGCTCAAGGGGCGGGTCTCCATCACTTTGACCTTGTCTCCGATATGGCATTCGTTGTTTTCATCGTGGGCCTTGAGCTTGTAGGTCCGCTTGACGATTTTCTTGTACAGCGGATGGCGGACATGCTCGGTGACTGCTACGACGATGGTCTTATCCATTTTGTCGCTGGCAACCAGGCCAACTCGTGTTTTTCTGAGATTACGTTCACTCATGGATAATCCCCCTTACTTCTTTTGACCCTGGAGCTCACGCTCACGCAGGATGGTCATGACACGCGCGATGTCCCGCTTGACGCTTTTGAGCTTTAAGGGGTTTTCGAGCTGGTTGGTGGCATGGGCAAAACGGAGCTTGAACAGTTCTTCGCGCAGGGAAGCGAGTTCCTTGTTCAGCTCGTCAAAGGATTTGTCACGGATTTCACTGGGCTTCATTGACGTCACCTTCCTTTTCACGGGCGATGAACTTGGTCTGGCACGGCAGTTTGTGTGCGGCCAGGCGCAGGGCTTCACGGGCGACTTCTTCGCTGACGCCGGCGATCTCAAAGAGGACACGGCCGGGCTTGACGACTGCTACCCAGTACTCAGGGGAGCCTTTGCCGGAACCCATTCGGGTTTCAGCGGGCTTGGAGGTGACGGGCTTGTCCGGGAAGATCTTGATCCAGACCTGTCCGCCACGCTTGATGAAACGGTTGATCGCGATACGGGCAGCTTCGATCTGGTTGCTGGTGATCCAGACAGGCTCCATGGCCTGCAGGCCGTAATCGCCATAGACGACAACGTTGCCACGGGTGGCTTTGCCGGTCATGCGACCGCGGTGCTGTTTTCTGCGTTTGACACGTTTGGGAAGCAGCATCAGGCTTCGCCTCCTTCCGATACTTTCACTTTGCGGGGAGCTTTGTAGACTGCACCCTTGTAGATCCAGACCTTGACACCGATGCGGCCATAAGTGGTCTTGGCTTCGGCAAAACCATACTCGATGTTGGCGCGCAGGGTCTGCAGCGGGATCGTGCCATCATGGTAGTGTTCGCTGCGGGCGATTTCGGCGCCGCCGAGACGGCCGCTGACCGCAGTCTTGATACCCTTGGCTCCGCCTTTCATGGCGCGGCCCATCGCCTGCTTCATGGCGCGGCGGAAGGATACACGTTCCTCGAGCTGCTTGGCGATGTTCTCAGCGATCAGCTGAGCTTCGGTATCGACGGATTTGATTTCATTGATGTTGATGAAGAACTGGCGGCCGAACTTGGCGACGAGTTTCTTCTTGAGGTCTTCGATTCCAGCACCCTGGCGTCCGATGATGATGCCCGGCTTGCCGGCAGAAATCTGCACGAGGGTCTTTTCTTCGCCCTTGCGCTCGATCTCGATGCGGGAAACGCCAGCCTTGAAGCATTCGGCTTTCACGAAATCGCGAATCTTCTTGTCTTCAACGAGGAATTTGCTGAAATCTTTCTTGTCGGCGTACCAGCGGGTGTCCCAATCTTTGATAACGCCAACGCGCAAGCCGTGGGGATTGACTTTCTGGCCCATTCGCTGCCCTCCTTAATTTCTTTCCTTGAGAACGACCGTGATGTGGCTGGTTCTCTTGTGGATACGTGCCGCGCTGCCGCGGGCCTTGGGGATGATGCGCTTGAGCACCGGGCCCTGGTTGGCATAGCAGTCGGCGACATAGAGTGCATCGCGGGACAGGCTGTTGTTGTTGACGGCGTTGGCCTCTGCAGATTTCACGAGTTTCTCGAGAACCGGCGAAGCAGCCTTGGGGGTGTAGCGCAGGATCGCGTAGGCTTCATCGAGGGACTTGCCCTTGATCAGGTCGACGACGATGTTGACTTTGCGCGGGGTCACACGGACGTTCTTGGCGATGGCGCGACCTTCGTCCTTGCCAATGCCGAGGACTTTCTTTTCCTTCTTGGTCAGCAGGGCTGACTTCTGGAAACGGCGAGCGTCCTTGTTGTAGGTTGCGAGGATTTCCTCACGGTTTTCCAGCAAGTATTCCTTGCTCATAACCTTCTTTTCCACTATTGTTTCCTCCCTTCACTACCGGCCGGCATTAGCGCGAACCCGAGGATTTCTCGGATCCGGCATGGCCCTTGAAGGTCCGGGTGGGAGCGAACTCGCCCAGCTTGTGGCCGACCATTTCTTCTGTGACGTAGACCGGCACGTGCTTGCGGCCATCATAGACAGCAATCGTGTGTCCGACCATTTCCGGGAAAATGGTCGAGGCGCGAGACCAGGTCTTGATGACTTTCTTCTCATTTTTTTCGTTCATCGCTTCGATTTTCTTCATCAGCGATTCGGCAACGAAAAAGCCTTTTTTGGTAGACCGACTCATCTTTTAAGCCTCCTGTCGTTTACTTCTGGTTCCTTCTCTTGACAATGAACTTGTCAGAAGGCTTCTTGCGGTCACGGGTCTTCTTGCCGAGAGTCGGAACACCCCAGGGCGTGACCGGGCCGGGACGGCCGATCGGCGACTTGCCTTCACCACCACCATGCGGATGGTCGCAGGGGTTCATGACGACACCGCGGACGGTCGGGCGGATGCCCATGTGGCGTTTGCGGCCAGCTTTGCCGATGTTGAGGTTCTCATGCTCGCTGTTGCCAACCGAACCAATGGTGGCTTTGCAGTGGATCGAGACCATGCGCACTTCGCCAGAGGGCAGGCGGACCTGGGCATAGGCAGCGTCTTTGGCCATCAGCTGGGCGCCGGCACCAGCGGTGCGGACCATCTGGGCGCCTTTGCCAGGCTTGAGCTCGATGTTGTGGATCACGGTGCCGACCGGGATGGCTTCGATGGGCAGGGCGTTGCCAGCCACGATGTCAGCCTGCGGTCCGCTTTCAACCATGTTACCAACCTTGAGGCCTTCAGGTGCCAGGATGTAAGCCTTGGCGCCGTCGAGGTACTGGATCAGGGCCAGGTTGGCGGTGCGGTTCGGATCATACTCGATCGCAACGACAGCGGCCTTCATGCCGGTCTTGTTGCGCTTCCAGTCAATGATGCGGATCTTGCGGCGGTTGCCGCCACCATGGTGGCGGACGGTGATGCGGCCATAGGCGTTACGGCCACCGGTCTTGCTTCTTGGAGCCAGAAGAGATTTTTCAGGCGCTTTGGCGGTGATTTGCGAGAAATCAGCCACGGTCATCTGCCTTCTGGCGGGAGAAGTCGGATTATAGCTTTTGACTGCCATCTTGTTTCACTCCTTCTTCTAGGGCGCCCGGCATTACTGGCCGAACCCGAATTCCTCGATGGTGTTTTTGTACTTCTTGCCGGCTGTGGCGGACTTGCCGCCCTTCTGCAGGTAGGATTCAGCTTTGGGGTCGGTGTCGATGGTCACGACAGCCTTTTTCCAGCTGGCGGTCTGGCCGACATGGACACCCTGGCGTTTGGTCTTGCCATCATAGTTGGCAGTGTTGACCTTGAGGACCTTGACGTCGAACAGCTGTTCGACCGCCTTGCGGACCTGGGTCTTGGTGGCGCCGACGGCTACTTCGAACGTGTACTTGCCCAGAGCGGCATCCATGGTGCTCTTCTCAGTGATGACCGGACGTTTGATGATCTCGTGTGCGGTGCTCATTATACATACACCTCCTGGACTTTGAGGATCGCTTCCTGGGTCACGACGAACTTGTCGAACTTGAGGATGTCGAACACATTGATCGTGTTGACCAGGGCGGTTTTGACACCGACGATGTTCCTGGCCGATTTCTCGATCTTCTCATCGCGGGTCAGGGTGACGAGCAGGGCGGATTTGTCAACGCCGAGCTTGCCGAGGACTTCGGTCATGCGTTTGGTCTTGATCTCAGCCATTTCCAGCTTGTCAACGACGACCAGGCTGCCGGCAGCCACTTTGGAAGACAGGGCGGACTTCATGGCCAGGCGGCGGACCTTTTTCGGCAGGGTGTAGCTGTAGTCACGCGGCTTGGGACCAAAGATGATGCCACCACCGACATGCTGGGCGGAACGGGACGAACCCTGGCGGGCACGGCCGGTGCCTTTCTGGCGGTAAGGCTTCTTGCCACCACCGGTGACTTCGCTGCGGGTCTTGGTCGAATGGGTTCCCTGGCGGCGGTTGGCCAGGTAATTGAGAACGGCGCGATGCAGCACGTCCTGGTTCGGCTCGATGCCGAAGATGGCGTCGGACAGTTCAAGACTGCCGGTCTTGACGCCATCCATGTTGTATACATCAACTTGTGCCATTGTTATGCTCCTCCTTTACGCCGTCTCACTTGGACTTGACAGACGACTTGATCTCGACCAGGCCGCCCTTGGGTCCGGGGACAGCGCCCTTGATGACGATGATGTTACGTTCGCCGTCAACCATCACGACATCGAGGTTCTGTACGGTTACATTGACTGCACCCATGTGGCCTGGCAGTTTCTTGCCTTTGAAGACACGGGCAGGATCGGTGTTCGGGCCCATCGAGCCAACGCGGCGGTGGTACATCGAACCGTGGGTTTCCGGTCCACCTGACTGGCCGTGGCGCTTGATGTTGCCGGCAAAGCCTTTACCCTTGGAGACACCGCTGACATCGACAGCATCGCCAACGGCGAACATGTCAGTGACGCGGAGTTCCTGGCCGAGGGTGTAGTCTGCTTCGGACTTGAATTCGCGCAGGACCTTCCTGGTCTCGACACCCGCTTTGGCGAACTGGCCTTTGTGGGGACGATTGGCATTCTTGACTGCGCCGTAGCCGACCTTGACAGCCTTGTAGCCGTCATTTTCGACTGTCTTGTTCTGGACGACGAAGAGCGGACCGCAATCAATGACCGTGACCGGAATTGAATTGCCCTTGTCGTCAAAAAGCTGGGTCATCCCTGCTTTTTTGCCAAGCATGTACTTTTCCATTTCTCAAACCTCCTTGGTTATTGGTTCGCCCGTGTCCCGGGTGAACATGACCAGAACGACAACACGGCTTGGTCTGTCGTGTTGTCGTCTATGACAAGCCTTACAGCTTGATCTCGATGTTGACGCCAGCCGGCATTTCGAGCTTCATCAGGGCTTCGACCGTCTTGGCATTGGGAGCGAGGATGTCGATCAGGCGCTTGTGGGTGCGGATCTCGAACTGCTCGCGGGAGTCTTTGTATTTGTGCGGGGAGCGCAGGATGGTGACGATTTCCTTTTCAGTCGGCAGCGGGATCGGGCCGGATACGCTGGCGCCGGTGCGCTTGGCGGTATCCACGATGCGCTCGGCGCTCTCGTCGAGGATCTGGTGATCGAATGCTTTGAGACGGATGCGGATTTTCTGGTTTGCGGCCATGGTCTGTGGTTCCTCCTTGGTGTGCTGCTGGTTAGTCATCAACTCAGCCGGGCGTTTCATCCTCTTCCAACAGAAAACCCAGTCTTCGCGCCTCTTGGTAGCTGAGGCTGTCGCGCTGGGCCCATGCCGGAGTGGCATACGCTGCGTGTGTGATGTGACTGCCGCCCAATTTCTCTAAGAATCGGACTGACTCCTCCGAAGTTACCCGCCTTGCGGCCGCAGCGGCCGTGACGGCAATCTCCGGTATCATCGCCTGCTCGAACTGCGCCAGGACAGAATACGCCCGGCAAAGTCGCGCAACAACTAATATAGTACAAACTTTTCTGGATTGCAAGCTCTTCCAGGCAACATTTGACAATTTTTTTCGCGAGCGTGACCACGCGTGGATGTACAAGTCAATGCGGGCTCAGAGGTGGCGGTTTTTCACCAGTTCTGCCAGCAAGTTTTGCAACTCTTCCTGGCTGAAAGGATAGTGGCTGGCACAAAAATGGCACTCCAGGTTGACACCCGCTGGGTCCTGCGCCAGGTCGGCCAATTCACGGGCGCCCAGGGCGATCAGATTCTGTTCCATGCGTTCGTGTGAACAGGTGCAGGCGTATGACAGCGGTTTGTGGCTGAAATACTGGATCTCGGGGTCACCGAACAGCAAATCGAGAATCTGGTCCGGATTGAACCCTTCCTGCATCCAGTAGGTCACCTCCGGAAATCCGCCCAGTCGAGTTTCCAGGTATTGGATCGTTTCTTCGGTCGCATCGGGCAACATCTGGACCATGAAACCGCCGGCATGGCTGATGCCATTGGCATCGACCAGGACACCCAGGCCAACCGCGGATGGGGTCTGCTCCGACGATGCCAGATAATAGGTCAGGTCTTCGGCGATTTCACCGGAAACCAGTTCGACTTTTCCCATGTAGGGTTCCTTGAGGCCCAGGTCCTTGATCACGGTCAGAGTCCCCTCGCCGACGGCCTGTCCGATGTCGAGCTTGCCAGGCCGCTTGTGCAACGTCTCAACAACGGGCTGGTAGCAATAACCGCGCACCGTCTGGTGTCCGGTACCCACAACGGTCATGCCCTGGATAGGGCCATTGCTGCGGATGATCATGCTGATCGTATCCGAATCATTTTTCAACCCTTGCTCGGCCATCAGCAACGTTCCGGTCATCAGGCGCCCGAGGGCTACGGCGGCAACAGGCGACATCTGGTGAATGTCCTGGGCTTCCTGGCACAGGCGGGTGGTCCTGCAGGCAAAGGCGCGCACTTGGCCATTCAGGGCGAGAGCGCTGACGATGTAGTCACCAGCTGGCACATCTGGGTGGGATGGAAGAACAGGGGCTGGGTCGTTCATCAGGAGATCCTCCGGCGGAAAATGTAGAACTGGCGTTCGCCCGAGCTGCGAACCGGATTCAAAGTCAGCTCGCCAGTCCGGGCAATAAACTCAAGGCCGGCACTTTGGGCTGCCTTGAGCAAAAAAGTGTGGTCATAATACCGCTCCACCACTTCTTCGTCAAATCGCTCGTAAAAGCCATCGGCTGTGCGGGCAAACCAGGTCAGGCTGGCCCGGGAGACCCGGCTTTGCGGCCGGTAGTGGTTTTGCCAGACCAGAGTCAGGTTTTCATGATCCTGGATGATGGTGCGATTGCCGCGGGTCTGGGCAAAATGGCGCAGGGTTCCGACATCCGCAATGAACAGGGCCCCTGGATTGAGGTAATTGGCCAGCAGGCGGAACACCCGCTGCACAGCCTCCGGACGGACGATGTGGTTCAGGGTGTCCAGGAGACAGGTTGCCAGGTCGACAGTGCCATACAGCTCAAAGCGGCTGATGTCCTGCTGCAGGAACAGTGCTGCGCTGCCGCTGTCCTGCGCCTTTTCGCGCGCAGCTTGCAGCATGGCGGCAGAATCATCGATCCCGATCACGTCATAGCCGTGCTGTTCCATCTCCAGGGCGAATGTCCCTGTCCCACAGCCCAGGTCCAGCAGAAGCGGACGGCCCTCGCAGCCATCACCAGATCCTGCCCTCTGACTGTAGCGCTGGTCGAGCAGCAGGATGAACTGGGCCCAGGCAGGATAGTCCACGGCCTGTTGCAATGTGTCATAATGGCTGGCCAGCAGCTCATAGCCGTCAGACATGGTTACTCACCAGCCTGGTCAGGACACGCTGCCCGGCAGGGATTCGAGATAGGAAACCGCTGCAGCGAGCTGGGTATCTTCTTCAGGGGTCAGCTGGGGAATGGATTTCCCCTCTGCCTGTTCCGGCAGTTCGACAGTCTGGTCCGGTTCGAGACCGACGCCTTCGATGCTGGAGCCGCCGGGCAGATAGTACAGGAAATTTGTGACATTGACGGATGAACCATCGGCCAGGTTGAAGGTCAGCGTTCCGGAGCCCTTGCCAAAAGACTGGATGCCAATGACCTCTGCCAGGTCGAGGTCGCGCAGGCAACCAGTGAACAGTTCCGAGGCACTGGCAGAGAACTCATTGATCAGGATGGCGTAGCGCATGTCGGCCGGCACCCCCATGCTGGCGTCGGATGTCCATGCCTGTGTGAAAGCCTTACCGTCCTGGCGGCCTTCGATCCGGGCAATTTCCGTTTTCGGCAGCAGGTAATCAAGCATGGCAATGACTTCATTGGCGAGACCACCACTGTTGTTGCGCAAATCAAATACAATATGTCGGGCACCCTGTTCCTGCAAATCCTCGACCGCACGGATGAACAGGTCAGCCACACCGGTTGAAAACTCGGAAATCCGGACATAGCCGGTCGTGGGATCGAGCATGCGGTGGCTGACACTGGCCGATGTGATCGGGCGGCGCTCCACCTGGATGGTGAAACGCTGGTTGGCAGATGGGCGGTACATCTCCAGTTCAACCCGTGTGCCTTCTTCACCGCGCACCAGAATGGCCAGCTGCGTGATGTCCTGGATCATCTCGACGGACTCACCATCGACAGCGATGAAAATGTCACCGGCCCGTAAATCAGCTGCCTCGGCAGGGCTGTCTTCGATCACTTCGGTGATTTCAATCTGCAAGGCTGTGTTGAAAGCCACAATCGCACCGATGCCAACATAATTGCCACTCATCGATTCCGCGATCTGCTGAGTCTGTTCAACATCGAGGTACATCGTATAGGGGCTGTCCATTTCATTGACCAGACCGCTGGTCATAGCTGCCAGCATCTCGGCATCGGTCAGGTCTTTGTAGTAGTTTTCATCCAGGGTGTTATAGACCGACCTGAACTTGTCCAGTGCGGCCCGGGTTTCCTCGTCGCCAGCAAACTGGATGCCGATGGACCCGGTGTTCCCTGGCGGCAGCAGGGACACGCCGGCCTGCATCAGGACAAAAACACCGCCACTGACGGTCAGGGTGAACGTCAGGGCCATGGTGACCAGGATCACCAGGATGGTCCGGCCCAGATGGCCAGGTTGCCTGACTGACCCGGAACGGATTGGCTGGTTGGTCATATCCGGCAAGCCGGATGCCTGTTCGGGATGATTCATGTCTGTCTCCTTGTCGAAAAATCAGGCTGCCAGTCATTTCCGGCAGCCTGCTTGTGTGTCAGCCAACATAGTCGGATGGATTGACCGTCGTACCTTTGACCCGGACCTCGAAGTGGAGATGAGGTCCCGTCGAGGTCCCTGTGCTGCCGATCAGTCCGATGCGGTCACCCGCATTGACTTCCTCTCCCACCTTGACCTCGGTCTGCTTCAGGTGGCCATACAAAGTTGCCTTGCCATCGCCGTGATCGATGACAATGTAGTTGCCATAACCCGAGCCACCGTAGTTGCGGCCCTGGACGGGTGCACTGACCAGAATGACGGTGCCGGAGCGGGCTGCGACCACCTTGGCCCCGAGCGGGGCAGCAATGTCGATCCCGGAATGGAATTTCTTGTAGCGGTATACGGGGTGGATGCGCCAGCCAAAGGCCGACGTGATCTTGGTGTGGCCCGGCACTGGCCACGTCCAGCTGCCGCCCTTTTTGCGCGCTTCATTTTCTGCCGCCAGTTTAAGCTGCAACTGGTAGATGACAGAACTGATCCGTTCTGCCTCTTTGTTCAATTCATCCTCTGCCTTTTCCTGGGCAGCCAGATCGGCCTGGACTTCCTTGAGATCAGTTGCCACCGCAGCCGCATCCGACTTGATCTTGGCCAGGTCGGCCTCGACTTGCTCGACAACGGTTTTCATTTCCTGGGCTTTCTGGTCGGCATTGTTCCGTGCCAGGGTTGCCTCATCCTTGGCATCCTGCAGATCTTCAATCATCTGTTCATCGGTGTCTTCAACAATGGACATGATCTGCAGCGTCGTGAAAAAGCCCTGGATGCTTTTCGATTCGAGGAACATCTCCAGCATGGAATGTTGCTGATGCTCGTACATGACTTGCAGCCGCTCGACATACTGGGCCCGCTTGTCGGTCAGTCTTTGCTCGGCAGCTATGTATTCCTGATAGGCTTGGTTGAGGGCCTCCAGGGCAGCCTGAAGCTGGTTGGTCTTTTCTTCAAAAAGATCTTGCTGTTGCTTGGTCCGTGTTTTCAGCCAGGCCAGGTCACCCGTCAAATCGAGTTTTTCCTTGTTGAGCTTGTCGCGCTGCTTCTCGATCTGGTCGAGCCTTTTGGCAATCGAACTTTGCTGGGCCACAGCTGCATCGAGCTGCTCCTTGGTGGTGGCAGCCAGGACAGCCGCATCCGGCTGCCAGGGCAGCAAGGCCAGGACCAGCGCCAGGACCACTAGCAGACTGATGGTCCGCCCAGAAACCGATCGGCCCTGCCGGGCACTTGGAAAATGGATCATGCCAAGCCTCCTCAGACCTTGATGTAGCGCCGGACTGAGACAGCACTGCCCAGAGATCCGATGCCGATTCCAAGGCCTACATTCAGGAGCAAGACCATGGAAGCCAGTTCTAACGGGGGAATCATGGCCAGCACATCCGTCGGCAGCGTATTGGCTGCAACCGTCTCATACAGGCGAGAGTAGATGGCATAGGCTGACAACCAGGCCAGGCCGCCGCCGAGCAGACCGGTCACCGCACCTTCGAGAATATAGGGGACACGGATATACCAGTTGGTAGCACCGACATATTTCATGATATTGATTTCATCACCGCGGGCAAAAACAGCCACCCGCACCATGTTGGAAATAATGAAGAATGCCACGACACCGAGGACGACGAAAGCTGTCAGGGTGGCATAATTGACCCAGACGATGGCTTTGCTCAGGAACTGCATCACTTTGAGCTCCAGATCCACTTTGCGGACACCGGGCAGTCCTTCCATATGGGATTTGAAATCTTCGCTGCCCGCAGGGTCATGCAGGCGGATGGCAAAGGTATACGGAATATAGTCCGCAGAAAAATCGGCGAACAGTTCATCCTTGCCCAGGTTGGCCTTGAAAGTCTCGAAATTCTGGTCCGGCGTGTACATCGTATATTCAAGGATATTCGGATCGCTGGCCAGATCCGCCTCGATGGTGGCGATCTCATCCTCGGTCACGCCGATCTCGAGTGTGATCTCGACCGGTGGCTGTTCACCTGCCCGGGCCATCATCTGGCGGGCGTTGACGGAAAACAGGGTGAAAGCCCCGAGCAGGAACAGCATCAGGGCGATCGTTGTGACCGAAGCCAGGGTCACCAGAGGATGGCGGACCAGGTTATTGAATCCCTCGGACAGGGAGTGGCGCAGCAAGGTTGTCCTCATGAGACCGCTTCCGGCCGGGAGAATTCTTCGGCCGACCTTTCCGTTTGACTTTGATAAGCCGGGCAGGCTGGATTGGTCTGGGCATAACCGCCCTGGCAGTCATCACGGACCAGGTTGCCATCGTCAATCTCGATCACGCGCTTTTTCATCCGGTCGACCAGGTCGCGGTCATGGGTGCAGATGATGATGGTCGTGCCGCTGCGGTTGATCTGCTCCAGCAGGGCCATGATCGCCTCGGAATTAGCCGGGTCCAGGTTGCCGGTCGGTTCATCGGCCAGCAACAACATCGGATTGTTAACCATGGCCCGGGCGATGGCTACCCGCTGTTGCTCGCCACCGGAGAGCATCCGGGGACGGACGAGCGCCTTGTCACGCAGTCCGACAATGGACAGTACGATCGGCACCCGGCGCTTGATCGCCTTGCTGGATGAACCGACGATCTCCATCGCGAAAGCCACATTCCGGAACACGGACTTGGTATGGATCAGGCGGAAATCCTGGAACACCATGCCGATGTTGCGGCGTAAATATGGCACATAGCGCCGCTTGATCTTGGACACATCAAATTTGTCGATCAGGACCTGGCCTGTCGAAGGTCTCTCTTCACAAGTCAAAAGCTTGATCAAAGTCGATTTTCCGGCGCCGCTGCGGCCGATGATAAAGACAAATTCCCCGTTCTCGATCGTAAAAGAGACGTCACGAAGGGCCGTGGTTCCGGTCGAATAAGTCTTGGTCACACGTCTGAATTCGATCAAGACGAGCCCTCCTTGTTGCTATCGTCTCGCCTCAGCTGTGCCACCATTTGTTTGCAGCGGTCTTGAGTGAGCCTTTTTCCTGCTTCTCAAGGTACCGGCGGACCATCGAGGCCAGCTTGAACAAAACCGCATCATCAAAGCTGCGCAAATCCAGGCCCGTGATTTTCTGGACCTTGTCCAGACGGTAGACGAGGGTATTGCGGTGGACAAACAACTGGCGGCTGGTCTCGGAGCCATTGAGGTTGTTTTCGAAAAATTTCTGGATCGTCAGGAGGGTCTCGCTGTCGAGGGACTCGTAGGCACCCTTGGGGAAAACCTCATCGAGGAACATGTGGCACAGTGTCGGCGGGAGCTGGTAGATCAGGCGGCCGAGACCAAGCTTGTCATAGCGCATGACATACGTGTCTGACTCAAAGATATTGCCAACAGTCAGGGCCAGGGAGGCCTCGCGGTACGACTTGGCCGCATCCTTCAGCGATTCGGCTACCATGCCGATACCGATCCGGACCTTGGCCAGGGACTCGGCATTGATCGTGTCCATGATGGTCGCAGCCGTACGGTCGATAAATTCGGTGTCCTCTCTCGGGAAGTCCGTCAGGAGGACGATGGTTTCCTCATCCATGGCGAGGACGAAGCTGGTCCGCTTGTCCGGGAAGAGATTCGACACGATCTCGAGGCAATCGACCTCTTCGGCCTGGTCGATCTTGACCAGGAAAGCCAGTCGCGGAATTGTGTACTGGATCTTGTATTCGCGGGCCTTGAGCGGCACATCCCCTGGCAATTCATTCTCCAGCAGGACATTTTTCAGGAACGCGTCGCGTTCGACATCGGTGTCGGGCTCGCGGAGTTCGGACAGGATCCAATGGCTGAGCAAATCCAGGTAGCTCCTGGCGATGGTGTCGGTCCCCTCGATGAAGGTAATCAGGTCTGGTTTTTCGGAAGTGGCCAGTTTCTGGTAGATTTTGCCGGCGGAAAGGACCGTGGTTTCATCAGACAGGACAACCGCACGGGCTGCCAAGTCCTCTGTGCCTTCCAGCCGTTCGTCCGTGCAGGCCAGGATCGTGCCGTCTGCATTCAGGACGCCGGAAGTCTTGTCAAGGATCGCCGCGGCTTCGCGCATGACTCGTTTCAGCTCTTCCATTTTGTGAACCCCTCTTTTTAATGCGGGAATATGAATCGATCCCGATTATTACGCCTTATTTTATCATAACTCAGGAAAATCGAGTGCATGTTTCATTCTGATGACAACTATTTTAACAGATCGGCCGCGCAGGCAGCTGCCAGTTGCCATAAAAAAGAGCCGCCCCAGAACACAAGTCCTGGAGCAGCCCCTGATTGCATTGTGAAAAGCCGGCAGATCAGTTGAGGATGGCGCGCTCGGTTTCCTTGTCAAAGAGGTGGATGCGCTTGCCATCGATGGCGAAGTTGGCATTGTCTCCGACATGGGAATGCTTTTCAGTCGGGTCGACACGGGCCGTGATGCTCATGTCGCCGAGGGTGACATAGAGGTAGGTCTCGGCACCGAGCATCTCAACGACATCGACGTGTGCCTTGAAGGCGCAGGACTTGTTGGCCTCAACGAAATTGGCCTCGTCGGAGATGGCCTCGGAACGGACACCCATGATGACGTCCTTGCCGTCATAAGCCTTGACTTCCGGCACGGAGTATTTCTCCGGCAGGGTGATGGTGAAGCCATAGAAGGACAGGCTGACCGCGTCACCAGCAACAGAGAGCTTGGCAGGGACGAAGTTCATCGGAGGCATGCCGATGAAGCCGGCGACGAAGGTGTTGACCGGGTGCATGTACAGCTCGGTCGGGCTGTCGATCTGCTGGATGAAGCCATCCTTCATGACAACGATGCGGGTACCCATGGTCATGGCTTCCGTCTGGTCGTGGGTGACATAGATAAAAGTTGTGTTCAGGCGCTGGTGCAGCTTGGAAATCTCGACACGCATCTGGACACGGAGCTTGGCGTCGAGGTTGGACAGCGGCTCGTCCATCAGGAAGACCTTAGGATCGCGGACGATGGCACGGCCGAGGGCAACGCGCTGGCGCTGGCCGCCGGAGAGGGCCTTCGGTTTTCTCTCGAGCAGGTGGGTGATGTCGAGGATCTTGGCAGCCTCGGTCACGCGGCGCTTGATTTCGTCTTTCGGGAACTTGCGGAGCTTGAGGCCGAAAGCCATGTTGTCATAGACAGACATATGGGGATACAAAGCGTAGTTCTGGAAAACCATCGCGATGTCGCGGTCCTTGGGCTGGACATCATTGACCAGGCGATCACCGATATAGCATTCGCCGTCGCTGATTTCCTCGAGACCGGCGATCATGCGCAGGGTGGTCGACTTGCCGCAGCCGGACGGGCCGACCAGGATGATGAATTCCTTGTCAGCGATCTCGATGTTGAAATCGCTAACGGCGATCACATTACCTTCGTAACGTTTGTAGACATTTTTCAGAACAACACTGGCCATTGAAATTTACCTCCACCCATGTCGGGTCACTTGCTGTGATGGGCCGTTTGCCGACCCTATGCCAGACTATACCATTGAGTTTATGCATTCTCCAGTCGCGAAAATCACCAAAACTTTCCGGTCAGATTTGGCGATTTCCGGCAGGGTTCTGGCAATCGCAACAAGAATATAACACCATCTTTAGACAGTTTGACTTTTTACTTGTTAATTGCCCAGTTTCTGGGCCTTTCTTTTGATAAGATTGTCTTTCAAGCAGTCTGCAAAGGGCGGTATAATAAGGTCAAAGCATGAAAAATCAGCCAATGGCACAAATTTGCCCTGAGAATTTGTGCAACGCCTTGCGTTTTGGTTTTTTATGCACTATTATGCATATTTATTAGATTTCAGGGAACGAAGGAGAGAGTGACATGGGTGATACCAAGACACGCATCGGGATTGTCGGAGCCACCGGTTATGTCGGCATGGAGCTGGTCCGGCTGCTGGCAGCCCATCGAGGACTGGAGATGACAACCCTGGTCTCCCAGAGCTACGCCGGCAAAAGCTACGCCGATGTTTATCCTGCTTTCCGCCACCTGACCGACATCAAGCTGTCAGACCTCGATCTGGACCAGCTGGCTGATGATTGTGACATCGTCGTCACAGCCCTGCCGCACGGTGTCTCCTCGGCCGTGGTTCCAGAACTGCTCGACCGCGGCGTGCGTGTCCTCGACCACAGCGGCGACTTCCGTTACAAGGATGCCACGGTTTATGAAAAGGCCTACAAGCTCGACCATCCCCGGCCGGACCTCCTGGCAGAAGCTGTCTATGGGCTGCCGGAACTCTATCGCAACGAAATCGCCTCAGCACGGCTTGTGGCCAATCCAGGCTGTTATCCGACCTGCTCCCTGCTCGGACTGGCGCCCCTGCTCAAGGCCGGACTGGTCTACACCGGTGGTCTGATCATTGATGCCACCTCCGGGGTCAGCGGCGCCGGACGCAAAGCCGATCTCGGTTTCTCCTTCTGCGAAACCGAGTCCAGCTACAAAGCCTATGGCGCGGTCGGCCACCGCCACACCAGCGAGATCGAGCAGGAAGCCGCCCTCCTGAGCGGCCAGACCGAGCCACTGGCCCTGACCTTCACCCCCCACCTGGCTCCGATGAAGCGCGGCATGCTGGCCACCATTTACGCCGACCTGATGCCCTCCGTCGATCCCGATGGCCTGCACGAGCTCTATGAACGCTTCTACAACCATGAATACTTCGTCCGCGTCCTGCCGGCCGGACAGCTGCCAGAGACGCGCCATGTCGCCTATACCAATTTCTGCGACATCGCGGTCACCGCAGACAAGCGCACCGGCAAGGTCAAGGTCTTCTCAGCCATCGACAATCTGGGCAAAGGCGCTGCCGCCCAGGCCCTGCAAGCGATCAACCTCATGGCTGGCCTCGACGAGCGCGAAGGACTCATCGCCGCCGGTGGCTCGATCTGATCTGAATAACGGTTCCTGCACAGGCAACCAGACATACGGTCCGGACTGCTGCCAATCATTTAAATCGGGGGAAACAGAGCCCATGAAAGATATCCAGTCCATCATCAGCAAAGCCGAGATCCTGATCGAAGCCCTGCCCTATATCCAGCGTCTGGCGGGCAAGACCGTCGTCATCAAATACGGTGGCAACGCCATGATCAACGAGGATCTCAAGACCGACGTCATGGAAGACGTGACCTTGCTCAAATACATCGGCATCAACCCCGTGCTCGTCCATGGGGGCGGTCCGGACATCAATGCCATGCTCAAGCGCCTCGACATCCCGTCGGAGTTCCGCAAGGGTCTGCGTGTCACCGACACCGAGACCATGGCCGTCGCCCAGATGGTCCTGATCGGCAAGACCAACAAGGAAATCGTCTCCCGCCTCGGCCAGCTCGGTGCCAAGGCCATCGGCATCAGCGGCATCGATGGCGGCCTGATCGAATGCGAGAAAATCACGACCGACGATGCCGGAGAACCGCTCGATATCGGTTTTGTCGGCAAAATCACCCACATCAATACCAAGGTCCTCGAGACCCTTGCCAATGACGAATACATCCCGGTCGTCGCACCGATTGGTGTCGGCGCCGATGGCCAGGCCTACAACATCAATGCCGACACAGTCGCGAGCGAAATTGCCGCCGCCCTCCAGGCCGAAAAACTGATGACCCTGACCGATGTCGAAGGCGTCATGGCGCGAAACGAGGCCGGCGAACTCCAGGTCATTCCGGTCCTCAACGAAGCCGAAATCCACGACCTGATCGAACGCGACGTGATCAGCGGCGGCATGATCCCGAAGGTCATGGGCTGCCTTGACACCGTCAGGCGCGGTGTCGGCCGGGCCCACATCATCGACGGCCGCATCCCCCATTGCCTGCTGCTGGAGATTTTCACCAATAAAGGTATTGGCACCATGATCACCCTTGAACGACGACCGTATTACAATGGTGAAAAAATCTGACCCATCGCATCAAGATCGGCCCTCTAACAGCGACAGATCTTTGACATCCGGAAAGGAACGGTTATGACCATGAATCCAGATCCCAAGCTCCAGTCGGTCATTGCAACCGATGATCAATACTACCTGCAGGCCTTCGGCCGGCGCACGCCCCTGTGCATCGACCACGGCACAGGCGTCTACCTGTACGACACGGCCGGCAGACGCTACCTCGACATGATCGGCGGCATCGCCGTCAATGTCCTCGGCCATGCCCACCCGGCCCTGACCGCCGCCATCGCCGAGCAGGCTGGCAAAGTCATCCACTGTTCCAACTATTTCTACAATGAACCCCAGGCCCGGCTGGCCCAGCAGCTGGGCGACCTGTTTGGCGACGGCCGCGTCTTTTTCAACAACAGCGGCGCCGAGGCCAACGAAACCGCCATCAAGCTGGCCCGCGGCTATTTCTTCAAGAAAGGCCAGCCCCGGGCCAAGATCGTCACAGCCATGCAGTCGTTTCATGGCCGGACCCTGGCCACCGCCACAGCGACCGGGCAGACCAAATACAGCGCACCTTTTGCCCCCCTGCCGGAAGGTTTTGTCCACATCCCGTATAACGATGTCACCGCGCTTGAGGAAGCCGTCGATGACAACACCTGTGCCGTCATGCTGGAACTGATCCAGGGCGAAAGCGGCGTCCATCCGGCAACCATCGCCTTTGTCGATGCCGCCGTCGCCGCCTGCCACCGCACCGGTGCCCGCCTGATCATCGACGAAATCCAGACCGGCGTCGGCCGGACCGGCAAATTCCTGGCCAGCCAGCTCTATAGCATCAAGCCGGACATCGTCACCCTGGCCAAAGGCCTGGCCGGCGGTGTCCCGATCGGCGTTGCCATTGCCAACCAGGAGACCGCCACCGGATTCACTCCGGGGGATCACGGCAGCACCTTTGGCGGCAACCCCCTGGCCTGTGCCGCTGCCCTCGCCGTCCTCGAGACGCTGGAAAACGGCCACCTGATCCAGAAAGCAGCCGGTCTGGGCGACCATTTCCGGGAAAAACTGCAGGAGCTGGCTGAAACCAGCGGCCAGATCCACGAAATCCGCGGCGCTGGCCTGATGCTGGGCATCGAGCTCAAGCAGCCCATTGCGGCCGAGGTCAAAGGCAGATGCCTCGACGCCGGCTACCTGATCGGCTCGGTGGGCACCCATACCCTGCGCCTGCTGCCACCCCTGATCATTGAACGAACAGAAATAGACGCATTCGTCACCGATTTAGGCCAGGTTTTGGCGGAGGTTGCAGCCCCATGAAGCATTTCATCAGTTTGAATGATCCCACCACCGAGGAAATCCTCGATCTGCTCGACCTGGCCGACAAGCTCAAAGCCGATGTCAAGGCCGGACGGCCGCACCCGATCCTCCAGGGAAAGACCCTGGGCCTGATCTTTGCCAAGTCCTCCACCCGGACCCGGGTCTCCTTTGAAGTCGGCATGTACCAGCTCGGCGGCCACGCCCTCTTCCTGTCCAGCCAGGACATCCAGCTCGGCCGCGGCGAGTCGATCGAAGACACCGCCCAGGTCATGTCCCGCTATCTCGATGGCATCATGATCCGGACCTTCGCCCACCAGGACGTCCTCGACCTGGCACGTTTTGGCACCATCCCGATCATCAATGGCCTGACCGACCTGATGCACCCCTGCCAGGTCCTGGCCGACCTGCAGACGATCCGCGAGCACAAGGGCCAGCTCAAGGGCCTGAAAATGGCCTATCTCGGCGACGGCAACAACATGGCCGTCTCCCTCATGCACGGTGCGGCCAAGGTCGGCATGGATATCGCCGTCGCCACCCCGCCCGCCTATGCCTGTGACGCAGCCAGCGTAGCCGAAGCCCAGGCGACCGCCGCCCAGACCGGTGCCAAGGTCATCATGACGGAAGACCCGCGCCTGGCCATCCAGGACGCCGATGTGGTCTATACCGACACCTGGGTCAGCATGGGCCAGGAGTCCGAAAAAGCTGAAAAGGTCAAGCAGTTCAGTGCCTACCAGGTCAATCGCGAGCTCATGGCCCTGGCCAAACCCGACGCCATCTTCATGCACTGCCTGCCAGCCTACCGCGGCTACGAAGTCACCGCCGAGGTCATCGACGGCCCGCAGTCAGTCATCTTCGACGAAGCCGAAAACCGCCTCCATGCCCAGAAGGCCGTGCTTGTCCGCCTGCTCGCGCCAGACTACAAAGGCTGAGCACCCAGCCACGCATGCACGCAGACATCACCTTCCGCCAAGCCGTCCCGGCTGACAGCGCCGAGCTTCTCAAACTGATCCAGTGGGCGATGCAGGTCTATGCCGCCAAATCCGGCATCACCACGCCCCTGGATGCCTTTTCCGAAACCGTATCCGATCTCGAGCAGCACATCGCCCGAGATCACGTCATCGTTGCCGAGCACAAACACACCCTGATCGGCACCGTCCGCTTGGTCCGGCTCAGTCTGGACCGGGCTTATTTCACCCGCTTCGCGGTCCATCCCCACCTGCAGCAAACCGGAGTCGGCCGCCTGTTGTACCAGGCCGCCGAGGCCTGGCTGCTGGGCCAGGGCTTCCGGACCGTCGAGCTCCACACCGCCCTGACCAACGAGACCCTCGTCACCTTCTACCAGTCGCGCGGATTCGTCCTGGTCGAGACCGATACCAGCCGCGGCTACCCGAGGGGCTTGTTTCGCAAAGCGCTGTGAAAAGACGCTCTAGGCACCCCCGCTTCTACCAGAGCGGCTCGACATCCTCCCTGATGTATTTCTCGTAGATTTGCCTGACAGCATTCATTTGCTCAGGCGTCAGGGGCGGCAGCAGCGAGGCGCCGGTATTGGCCGTGATCTGCGAAAAATGGCTGGCACCGGGGATCACGCAGCTGACGGCATCAAACATCAGGATCCAGCGCAGGGCCAGCTGCGGCAGCAGACCAGTTCCGCCAAACAAGGCCTTGAGCTCCTCGACAGCCTGCAAGCCGCGCTCATAGTTGACACCGGCAAAGGTTTCGCCTTTATCGAACAACTCGCCGTTGCGGTTGAAGAACCGGTGGTCTTCCTTGGCAAAGACACTGTCCCGGCTGAACTTCCCGGTCAACAGGCCGCTGGCCAGGGGCACCCGGACGATCACACCGACATCCTTCGCCTCGGCCGCCGCAAAAAAGGCATCCGCGGGCTTCTGCCGGAACATGTTGAAGATGATCTGAACCGTGGACAGACCGTCGTATTCGATGGCCATCAGGGCTTCCTCGACCTTCTCGACACTCACCCCATAGTGGAGGATTTTCCCCTCCCGTTTCAGCTCGGCCAGGGCGGCGAAAACATCCGCCCGGGCATAGACCTCGGTCGGCGGGCAATGCAGCTGGATCAGGTCCAGCGTCTCGAGGCCCATATTCGTCAGGCTGTCGTGGACAAAGCGCCGGATATTCTCCCGGTTATACCCCGCCGCAGTATGCGGATTCAGGCGACGCCCGCATTTGGTCGCGATATAGACCTTTTCAGGCCGCGACTTGACGACTCTGGCGACAGCCTTCTCACTGCGGCCATTGCCATAGCCATCCGCCGTATCGAAAAAATTGATCCCCTGGTCGATCGCCTGGTTCAGGGTTTCATCCGCGGTCCGGTCATCAAAATCCGAGCCCCAGCGTCCGCCGATCTGCCAGGTCCCCAGAGACACCTCCGAAACCATCATGCCAGTCTTGCCAAGTTTGCGGTAATTCATAAGCAACCCTCCTCGTATATTAGATTTATAGC
>DIGA01000122.1 GCA_002419365.1 Mageeibacillus sp. UBA5734
CCGGTTGGTTCAACCGGTGCGCCACTCTGGTTTGGTTCTCGATCTTCGGGCCGGGAACAAGTCCCGGGCTTGCAAGCACGCTGCTAATGAGCGGTCTTCGTATTATTCTTCGCTGAACTGGTCCTTGCCTACGCCACACAGTGGGCAAACCCACTCATCCGGGAGGTCCTCGAAAGCGGTGCCAGGAGCAATGCCATTATCCGGATCACCCTCGGCTGGATCATACACATAACCGCACAAATCGCATACGAATCTTTTCATATCAGTTCTGCCTCTCTTTCTTTTGAAGTCAGGCGGCTGAGCCAACTGACTATTTAGACTTATTATACTGGTTTGCACGATTCTGTGAACACTGCAAATGTTACAGCAATCGTTTACATAAACAGGCTGACGGCTGTCAACTGCTATATGCTAAAACCGACAGCAGAACTGAGCCAGTTTTGTCAGGGCAGGATGATGGATTTGCCCTGCTTGGCCAGCTTGGGTGAATAGCGGTAGAAAACCAGCTTGCGGCCGATGACCTGGACAACGTCCGCACCGACGGCTTCGGCCAGCTCCCTTGCGAGATCTTGTGGCGTTGCCTCGGCAGTCTTGAGGATGGTGATCTTGACCAGCTCATGGGTCGACATCAATTCATCCAGGCCTCTGACCACCGCTGCATCGACATCACCCTTGCCGATCTGGAAGAGGCTGTCGAGTGCATTGGACTGGCTGCGCAAGAAAGCGCGTTGCTTACTGTTTAACATCGGATTCTCCCTGTTGATTATTTGATGTATTCGAATTCGAAATCGTCCAGGGCAACCAAATCACCTTCAGCGACACCGGCAGCCTCAAGGGCATCTATGACACCTTTTTTCCGGATCAGGCGCTGGAAATACTGGAGCGATTCGGTGTCATCGAAATTGGTCGAGGCCACCAGATGCTTGATCCAGGCACCCTCCACCCTGTAGACATCCTGGTCCTTGCGGACCGAGAACAAATCCTCCGGCTCATATTGGTAGACCTTATGGGCATCGACGGTTTCAGTCAGGATGGTCTTGGGCAAGATCTGCAGCTGGGCAGCCACATGCTGGACCAGCGGCCAGACACCCTCATTAATCGCAGCGATCATGGCAAAAACCGGATACCCGCGTGCTTCCAGAGTTCTTTTCAGTTCGCCCAGAACCGCTTCATCGACCATGTCGATCTTGTTGAGAGCGACAACCTGAGGCCTGCTTGACAGTCCCGGATGGTAAGACTCCAGTTCCTCGTTGATGATGTCAAAGTCATGCAATGGATCGCGGCCTTCACTGCCTGAGGCATCCAGGACATGGACCAGCATCCGGGTCCGTTCGATGTGTTTCAAAAAATCCAGGCCGAGGCCGGCACCGGTGTGAGCACCCTCAATCAAGCCAGGGATGTCCGCCATGACAAAATGGTAATCATCGATGACCACCACACCCAGGTTGGGCTCGAGCGTCGTAAATGCATAATCAGCAATTTTCGGCCGGGCGGCAGATACAACGGAGAGCAAGGTCGATTTGCCTACATTGGGAAACCCAACCAGGCCTACATCTGCCAACAGTTTAAGTTCGACCTGCAAGTTGTATTCCTCGCCAGGTTCACCTGCCCGGGCGAAATTGGGCGCCTGGCGGACACTGTTGGCGAACAAAGCATTTCCTGCTCCGCCACGACCGCCTCGTGCGATCACGGCTGTCTGGTCTGCTTCTGTGAAATCAGCCAGAATCCGCCCCGTCTCAGCATCCTTGATGATCGTGCCAACGGGCACCGGCAGACGCAAATCTTCGCCAGCATGGCCGGACATGTTGCGCCGGCCACCTTTCTGGCCATCTTCTGCTGCATATTTGCGCTTGAAACGGAAATCCTGCAGCGTCGTCTTGTTTTCATCGGCATAGAAGATGACACTGCCACCCCTGCCTCCACTGCCGCCATCAGGACCGCCATTGGGAACATATTTGGCGGTATGGAATGAAACCATACCATTGCCGCCGTTGCCTGCGCGCACATAGATCTTTGCGCTGTCGATGAACATGTTTCTAACTCCTGTTGTGCAAAAAGGACCCTGCCAGTCAAGCTGGCCGGATCCTTTGCTAGCTGCTACGTAACGGTTCTAAGACAAGGGGTCATTCAGCCGGATAGACGCTGACTTGCTTCTTGTCTTTGCCAAGACGTTCGTACTTGACTTTGCCGTCGATCAAGGCGAACAGGGTGTCATCGGAACCGATGCCGACATTGTTGCCCGGATGGATCTTGGTTCCGCGCTGGCGGACCAGGATGTTGCCAGCTGTAGCTGCCTGCCCGTCGCCTTTCTTGGCGCCGAGGCGCTTGGATTCGGAGTCACGGCCGTTGCGTGTGCTACCGACACCCTTCTTATGAGCCAAAAGCTGCAGATTGACTAAAATCATACTCTTGCACCTCCTTTTTGGTGATAGCGGACTTCTTTGACTTGGATATACGATGTACCATAACTGGCCTCGATCTGCCTGCAACCAATCGCCATGGATTCCATCAGGACCCGTGCTGTCTCCAGCTGCTGCGACTGCATGCTGGCTGGATCGGGCAGGTCACAGCGGATGTCGCCGTCTGCCAGGACATAGTCCGGATCGAGACCGGCCAGATCCTGGAGTGAACCGATGACCGTCTGGGCGATGGCTGACACGCCAGCACAGAGGATATCCGATCCATAGGGGCCATATCCGGCGTGGCCAGAAACCGTGAAACGGCGGATCAGGCCAGATGATGCGCGGGACAGTTTAATCGTCATCATGTCAAAGTCTTCGTCATGACAGTTTGTCGCCCTGTGGGGTCAACAAGACTGCCGGAGCCATCAGACGTTGATGGCGTTGATGCGAACGCGGGTGTAAGGCTGGCGATGGCCCTTCTTGCGACGGAAGCCCTTCTTGGCCTTGTACTTGAAGACGATGATCTTCTTTTGCTTGCCCTGCTTGACAATCTCAGCCTCAACAGCTGCACCATCGAGGGTTGGGGCGCCAACCTGGGTGCCATTGTCGTCGGAAACCATCAGGACTTCAGTGAATTTGACGGCGTCACCTGCTTCGCCAGCGAGTTTCTCAATAAAGATCTCATCGCCAACCGAAACGCGGTACTGTTTGCCGCCTGTTGCAATAACAGCGTACATGTCGTGTTCCTCCTGTAATCAGTCTCGCTCATCCACTAGGCATGCCTGAAAAGGCAATTTGATCAGCCCGGGTAAAACGGTCACCGTGGAATAGTAGCACTGGATCGAGCGTGTGTCAAGGTTTTCCTTCGGGGGGACCGTGTCAACTTATTCTCGGTA
>DIGA01000084.1 GCA_002419365.1 Mageeibacillus sp. UBA5734
CTTTCATCAAGTTCTCAAGGGTCTTGGTTCCTTCTAGTTTGGCCATGTGTCAACCTCCTTAAGTCTGGATGCTATTAAGAATAATTCTTAAAAGGTAGCCCGTCAAGCCATGTGTATGCATCACTTTTCGGAACTTCCTGCTAACATCATAACGCAGTTTGACCGGTTCGGCCAATCATAGTACAGGCTTTTTTTGCTTATCCTGATACATCAGCTGATCGACCTGGATCAGGAACTCATGGAAAGAATCCGTTCTTTCAGTCGGAAAGACAGCACTACCTATTGCTATCGAAAAGGGGTAGTCCACGGCCTTGCTGATCGTCTTGATTTGCGTCTGGAACTGCTCCAGATTCTGATGGAAAACCTCTGGCTGATCTGGTTGGATCAGACAGGCGAATTCATCACCGCCCAACCGATAACAGCGCCCCAGGGGAGCAAAGTATTGTTTCAGACAGTGGCTGGCTAGCCGGATTGCTTCATCACCGGCAGCATGTCCCTTCTGGTCATTGATCCACTTCAGATTATTGAGGTCCATGGAGACCAGCCTGACGGACAAATCGGTCTTGGCATTCATCTTGAAACCGGCCGTATCACGTTCAAAGGCCGCGCGGTTGCCAAGGCCAGTCAAAATATCCTCAAAGGCCATTTTTTCATAGATCAGAGCAGCTTGATTCTGGAGCATGATCTGACGGGCATTGCGTAAGGACTGGAAAGCCAGTACCAGGAGGAATGCGATAAATCCGAGACGCAAAAAGACAGCTGTCTCGGTAAAATCACTTCTCAAAAAGTTGGCAAACTCAAGAAAACCAAAGAAAGCCAGAATGGAAAATGCGATCAAGAATCGGGCGATTTCCTTGCTCTTGCTCGAGAGCCAGCCTTTCACCATCAAGACAAGAATCAGGCTCATGACCAGAGCAATCACCAGATTGGTGTACAGTACGGTCGTAAAGAAATCTGCCCAGCCAAGTATTTGAAACAACTGGATCAGGATGGAGAAAATGCTGAACAGAATGATCAGGCGGTTAGTCAAAACCCGATATTCTGGCAAAACAGTGTCAGATACCAGAATCAAGAAAGGGATCGGGCAAAGTGTCAGTGATACATAGGCCAAGCTGCCGATAATCAGATCATTGGGCAGAAAAAATTGCATCATCCTGGATTCTGCCAGAAACCAGGTTCCCATCAGGACAGCAAAGGCACCGAGTGCCGATATGCTTCTCCGGGATTTCGACGGCATGAAAAACGAAACGACCAACAAAGTCACTCCTACCAGAATCTGCAAGAGGCTCAAAAACAAACCCGGGCCATAGATCGTAGCCAGCCAGTACATCAAGCTGGCTTTGTTACCGTAATGGATTTCATTGATCCGACCTGACATGCTTTCATACGGAGAGGTGACAACAATTTCCAGAGATTTACCGTCACTATGGGATGGTATCCGGACCATGTGCCAGGAGCTGGCCAGAGGTGATCGAGGCCATTCTTGCGTGAGGCGATCATAGGAGTGAATCACTGCTCCGTCCAGCAAGACTGATATGGTCTGGAGAGACGAACGGATCAGAAGTGTCTGTTGATCTTTAAACGCAGGTGGAAGACTGGTTTGGATCGCAAGCGGCTTTCCCGCAGGCCATGTTAAATAGGCTGGAAGGCTGACCGGCTGTCCATCCTTGTCCGGACCAGCCACGTACCATTCGACTCCAAGCGGCTGTGCCTGTTCCAGCTCAAGATCCAGTCGCTGTCCAGGGAGTATCAGCAGTAAAACCATATACAGGATCGCTGGCAGCAGCAACCAGATAATCGGTCCCGGAATTCTCTTGTGCTTTGACAGCCTGTCGATATCCAGAGATTGTCCTTTCGATTCATTCATCAGCAACGGCCTCTTCTTTTACAAGGTCAAATTCAAATTCATCCTCAAGCATGTATTCCAGACCGTTGACGATAACGGGGATGGCAGAACCTTCGGTTAAGATCATCTTACCTGTCGAACCTGTGATCTGAATGTCAAATTTACTGCCCCTGAAAGCTAGGCGCAGGGTGTATCCCTGCCAGCCAAGCGGTAGAACGGGCGAAAATGAGAGCTCTTCCCCATCGATGACGAGGCGGGCGATCTGTGTTGCCAGGATAGCAAGAACGCCCGCTTCAACACCACCTTGCCAATATTCAGATGACAGGTTGTGGCCAGTGTGAACCAGACCTGCCAATACGTTTGCAGCCTCTTGTATTTGGCTGGATTTGTCTCTAAACGTGGTCTTTGCTGGCAACTGTACGTGTAACTCGGCCAATTGGCGGACTTCCTGCTCAGACAGACCGAGCCGGGCTGCCACGTCCTGTTGTCTGCCAGCTCGTCCCAGCATCGTCCAGATTCGGCTCGTCCAGTGCAAATTGAGCTGGACCAAGGGTTCCAATTCTGTCCATTCCCTGACATCGAATGCCACCCCTTGCGTCTGGATGGTCCGCCACAGGCGTGCAGTTTCGAAGACCACATCAGCTCCCCCAGAAAGCAGGAACTGGAAGTCAAGGCTGGTCCGATAGTAATCGATCAACAGCCGGGACAAACTGAAACTGGGCAGAAGACGAAGTGGCGTCTCCGGAGGTTCATCCGGATGACAGGGGTGCTTTTGGGGGTCAAGTCCGCAAAAAAGGACGCCCTGCTTCAGACCACCGGCCCGAGCTTTGCGTCGGGCCATGTCCAGACAAAGCGGGAAAATTGCCAGCTCCTCCCGGGCCATTTTCGGATCACTCAGAATCAAGCCGATAATCCGGGTGTGTTTGTCCAGTTCTGGCTGGACTGCGAGCACAGGCTCCACTTGCGAATCAATCTCGTCAGCCAGTTGGATGGACATCCTTTGCGTCATCAATTCCATGGCATCAAACCTCCCTGGCTTTTTTCCACTCTAACATGGTTACTTGCAAGGCTTCAATGCGCAAAAGTTACCTGATTCCATTCGGTTTTTGCAGAGCGACGATGTATAATGAAATTAGAGCTTTTACTGCAGCGAGAAGAATGGAGATGATGCTATGCTACGTTTTGACCGCGATACATTGCAGACCCTGGTTTCGATCCAGGAATTCCCCTGTGTTTCGATCTATCTGCCAATCCTGCGCGAGGGCAATGATGTCAAGATGTCCCAGATCCGCCTGCGCACCTTGTTGCGCCAGGCTGAGGACCACCTCAAAGGCAATGGCCTGACTGTCCCGAAAATCCAGAACATCCTCAAACCAGCCAGTGAGCTCCTGGAACAACCCCTCTTCTGGGCGGTCGCCCCTGAAGCCCTGGCCATGTTCATGAGCGACAACCAGTCTGTGATTTTTTCGCTGGAACAGCCCGTAGACGAAAACATAGTCATCGATGATCATTTCACGGTTCGCCCCCTGCTCGAACTCGATATCCAGAATGCAGAATACCTGTTGCTGGCTATTGGGCGAGGGGCCGTCCGGGTTTATCGCGGCAGCCGTAATCGATTGGTCCAGATCCCAGTCTCCGATCTGCCAGAGTCACTGGATACCATCGTCTCGGCTTATTCATTTGAAAAGCAACGGCGGCAGTATGGTGGCGCAGCTGGATCGAACCATGGTGCTGTCGCAGGCGCCGTCAACCATGGTTTTGAAAACAGCAAGGACCGTGACCGTCTGATGGTCGAGGACTATTGCCGGGCTGTTGACAGCAAGATCCTCGAACATTGGCAAAAAGAAAACCTGCCCCTGGTCCTTGCCAGTGTTGATTACCTGTTTGCTGTTTTCCAGAAAGTGAGTAAGAATCCCAATTTGCTGCCAGTGAATATCCCCGGCTCACCTGACCATCTCACTGAAACAGAGCTGCGGGACAGGGCCTGGTCGATTGTTCAGGCTCATCTGCCTGATCAGGCCAGCCAGGACTGGACGAATGCCCAGAACTTCTTTGGCAGCGACCGGATCCGCCAGAATATCCGCCAGATCATCGAAGCAGCAGATCATGGCCGGGTCGACAAGCTTTTCATCCCGCGCGGCAAAGCACTCCCTGGCCGTTTCGAACCTGACACTCGCGAAATCAGACGCCCCCAGCCGGGTAATCCTGCCAAGCCTTTTGAGCACCAGGACTTGCTTGAATTTGCCGCGATCCGGGCCTTGTCCAACGGGGCACATGTCCATTCCATCGACCCGGACCAAATCCCCGAGGGAGCCGATGCCGTCGCCTTGATGCGGTATTGATTCGCTCATGACGATCTTCCACTGTGCATGACTTATTAGGGTGGCCCCGAATCGTGCAACTTCCGCCCGCGGGGCCACCCTTCGCGCGCGGCCCCTGGCACTGGAGCGTGCAGTCGCTCTGGGGACCACCCTTGACTCCAACCACTTGTTTCTTAATAAACTTTTCACGGAATTAGATAAAGAACCCTTTTTCTGCGCAAGTTGTCAACTTTGTGTTGATCCTCTATAATCGAACCACTTCGAGAAATTGACATCCAATGAGGCAGTCCACACACTTTGTTGCCTGTTTCGAACAAACCCCTGATGCAATCTAGTCAGATCTAATCCCGATGGAGGGGCCATGAAACAATACTTTCGCAGCCGTGTCAGCCGCATCGCTTCGTACCTGGAAATCGCCCTGTCCGGGTTGATCATCCTAGCCGTCCTGCTGGCTGGTATTGAGATTATGGTCAGCTTATACGGCCATTTCTGGGACATCACTCATCGGATCTATACATTTGACATCCAGCCCTTCCTCAAGCATGTGATTGAGTTGATCATCGCTGTCGAGTTTGTCAAGATGATCTCCAAGCACACCCCGGAAAGCACCATCGAAGTCCTGTTTTTCATCATCGCCCGCAAGATTGCCATCGACGAACCGAAATATTACGAAATCGTCCTCGGTGTCGTGGCGATCTGTGCCCTGCTGATCGTCAAGCGCTATTTTGCCCAGAAGACCGACCCGAACGGTGTCATCATCGAAGCCAATACCACGCTGGGCGAAATGAATGCCATCCTGGGCACGAAATTCACCCCGGACGATGGTGGACGTTCAGCCCGCGACCTGGTCCTGCATCTGATCCGTGAGGAGGGCCTCAAGCCATTCACAGGCCTGGAGGTTTCCTATAAGCAGCACCGGTTCAAGATTTATTCCATGAAGGAACTGGAAATTGATGCGATCGAAGTCATCCCGCTGGCCAGCCGCAAAGAGGTCAAGTCATTCTGGCGCCGAATGATTCAACCAGTTTCGGATGGCCAGCCGAAAAACTGATCCAGTAGCCGGTTCCGCAAGCGGGTTGCCAGTCTAGCAGGTCCCGGTCGCCGGGAAACCAGTCGTTCATCAGCACTGCGATCACGCCGCCATGGGTCACCAGGGCGGCTTTTTCGATGGATCTTTCTGTCCAGCCAGACGCCAGTTCCAGCCATCCTTGTCGAACCCTGGCTACAAATCCGGTCTGGCTTTCACCATTCGGACAAGCAAGCGTCTCGAATTCCGCCAACCAGCGAATGTAGGCGGGATTCTCCTGCAAGTCCTCATGAGTTTGTGCTTCAAAGTCACCAAAATTGAACTCTGCGAGACTGGGCGCAGCCTGCTGGGGCTTTCCTGGAAACAGGTGCTCGGCGGTCTGGATTGTGCGCAGAAGACCGGTGTGGCAAACGACCTGAACCGGTGGCATGACCCCCGAAAGGGACAGTTGGTCGAGGGACAGCAGGGCGTCCGGCAGCACAGGCCAGTCGGTCCGGCCACAGAAACGGCGTTCGAGATTGGCCCGGGTCAGGCCATGCCGGATCAAAAGCAGTTCCATGCCTGGCTTAACCCTTCAGGTCTGTCGCCAGGCCACAGAAGACACGGACCACCCGCTCTGCTTCCCTGGCCAGCCAGACGGAACAGCGCCCCACATTTTCCCTCCAGAGTCGCGTGTCCCGGTCAATCGGCACCACCCCGGAGGAAAGATCATCACAAATCACAACTTTATCCTGCAGCAAGCTCAGGTGTTGCTGGAGATAGTCCATCGTATCCAGGCCAGCCTGCTGGCGAGCCCAGACCAGGAGATGGATTTTATCGATCACCTGGCAGGACCAGTCGATTTCCTGAGATTGATCATCACAGGTCCAAACTGTTGCATCTGGTCCACACACCTGCTCAAGGACATAGTCAAGTTTGCCCTGGTAGGCACCACCGATGACAAAAACCATGCTCAGAAAACCTCCGGTAATACGGCCCAGGCCATCAGGGCCGCAGTCTCACAGACAACGAGGATGAATCCGGCTAGATCACCCGAAAGACCACCAAAGCTGCGCTGCAAGAACAGCCAGGCCAGCCCGGCGGCAAGCGCCTGAACAATAGCCAGCGCCATTCCAATCCAACCAGCCAGGAATATAGCGAGAATAGGCAGACCAATCAAAGCAATTAATGGAATGAGGATGAATTTCACGCTCCGCGAACTGCGAAACTGGCTGGCATACCCCTCGGTCAGGACTTTCGGGGTCAATAGGACAGCCAGGCTGGCCCAGGCACGGGACAGGACCGGGATCATCAGCCAGGGCCAGAGGGTGAATGGCTCGTCCCCGACAGACTCCAGCGAGGCCAGCTGCAGCAAAATAACCATCACCAATACAATCAATGCAAAAGAGCCAACATGGGGGTCCTTGAGGATTGCCAGGCGTTTGTCCCGGCTGGCCCGGGAAAACAGTGCATCAGACGTATCCATCAGGCCATCGACATGGATGAATCCTGAGGCCAAGTGCCAGGCCAGCAAGACCAGAACCGCTTCCAGCAGGCTGGATCCGTCCACGAATGACAGCAACCAGGCGGCCCCAGCTGCCAGGATTCCCGGAAAAAAACCGGCAACTGGAAGCAACGGAACGACCCATGGTTTGGCGTCGTCGTCCCAGACAGGGGGAACCGGCACGATGGTGAACATGCCCAGGGTCATGAGCCAGGCCTTGACCAGTCTCATTGGACACCTGACACAAGTGCTGGCGCTGATGCACTCAGGAACAAGTCCTGTCCCTTGTGGAAAATCGGCTGACCGGCACAGATTTCGACAACGACATCACACGTCTGGGCCAGCATCCGGTCTATCTTGGCCAGGGAACTGCGAAACACTTCTACCAGAGGATCATAGAAAAAAGCATCAGAACCCAGATAATCGCTGACAAGGGTGATGTGGCCCAGTTGCGACACAAGACCCTTGAGGTCTGCACAGATCGATTCGCCGGCTAGAAGATTCACAGAGCCATCGGGCAAGAACATGGCATTTTCAAGCAAGGCGGTTGTGCTGTCGAGTAAAAAGTGTCCTGTTCGATCGCAGGACTTGAGCACCTGTCCAATATTTCCGGGGATCTCCACCGTCTCGAATGAAAGATCGGCCCGCTGCCGCCGGTGGCGCTGGATGCGTTCCCGGTCTTCATCATCCTTGGGCTGCATCGTCGCAAGGTAATACAACGGTTGCCCCGGTTTCAAACCAGAGGCTGTCCAAGATTCTGCAAAGGATGATTTGCCATTCTTGCAGCCACCACTGACAAAAAGCCGCATCAGAAGGTAATCTCCTCGGTGTATTCGAGATCGATGCCACCGGCACTGAAGGTGCCCATGTTATGGTAGATGGCTATAGCGGCGTCCATCAGGGCAAACAGGAGCGGGCAGCCGCTGCCCTCCCCCAGACGCATATCAAGTTGCAGCGGTGTCGGCAGGTCGAGCTCACGGATTGCCACCACATAGCCGCGTTCATAGGACTGGTGTGATGCAAATAGATAGTCGCGCACAGCAGGGGCGAGGCGGACTGCACACAGCGCAGCTACGACTGAAATGAAACCATCGATGGCAACAGGCAGGCGGTTGGCTGCTGCGCCGAGATAAACGCCAGTCATCGTCGCCAAATCAAGCCCGCCCACTTTGGCCAGGACATCAAGGACATCGTTCGCGTCTGGCTGATGCAGCTGCAAAGCTTGTTCGATGATCGAAACCTTATGGTAGAAATCCGCATCACTCAGGCCGGCCCCACGGCCGACGAGCGGTTCAACCTGACCAGGGCCATAGCCCAGAAGACCCGCCAGGACAGCACTGCTGGTCGTGGTGTTGCCTATTCCCATTTCCCCCACGCCCAAGACCTGGTAACCCTTGCTTTTAGCTTCACGGGCCAATTCGAGCCCCGTTTCCAGCGCCTGGATGACCTCTGCATCAGTCAGGGCAGGTTCACGGGCGATGTTGCCAGTTGAAGCCCTGATTTTGCGTTTGACCAGCTGAGGGTGGTCCAGGTCAGTGGCCACACCCACATCGACGACCATCAGGTCGGCGTCAAACTGGCGGGATAGAACAGAAACACCGGCCAGGCCGTTGAGGATATTGAGCGTCTGCAGCGCAGTGACAGCCTGGGGTGCACTGGAGACGCCTTCTGCAACGACGCCATTATCGGCAGCCAGAACGATCACGCAGCGTTTCTCCACTGAAATCACTGGCTGCTGCTGGATGGCCATCAGGCGGGCTGCCATGGCCTCGAGATGTCCCAGACTCTGGGGTGGCTTGACCAGTGAGTCGAGCCGCACATTGGCGGCCTTGAAGTAGTCTTTATTGGGGGATACAATCTCCCGCAGCGCCTGTTTGAGCAACGACGAATGAATTGGCATGGCTGATCCTCCAACCTGGTGAGCAGATAAACGATTTGGTACGAAAAAAAGACAGGTCTTGTGGCAAGACCTGTCTCGAATTATAGCGTTTGTGTGGACAGCGGGACAAGGAAATCGCCTGTCCGCCTTTTGTATTATTTTGTGATTGGGCTTTAACCAAACATCGCCAGCAAGAATCCAGCCGCAACCGCCGAGCCGATGACACCGGCGACGTTGGGGCCCATGGCATGCATCAGGAGGTAGTTTTTTGAATTGGCCCGCTGCCCTTCGACCTGGGAAACTCGGGCAGCCATCGGCACCGCCGAGACACCGGCCGAACCAATCAGCGGATTGACTTTGCCGCCGGTCACAATGTACATCAGCTTGCCGAACAGCATGCCGCCGATGGTGCTGAAGACGAAGGCAAAGAGGCCCAGGCCGATGATCTTGAGGGTTTCCCATTGCAGGAATCGGTCCGCATTGGCCGTCGCACCCACCGTGACACCCAGAAAGATCGTAACGATGTTGATCAACTCATTCTGGGCCGTCTGGGAGATGCGGTCGACCACACCTGATTCCCGGAACAGGTTGCCCAGCATCAGCATGCCGATCAAGGGCGCAACGGAAGGTAACAGCAGGACGGACACGATTGTGACGATGATCGGAAAGACAATCTTTTCGGATTTGGTCACGTGGCGCAGCTGCGACATCACCGTCTGGCGCTCCTTATCGGTGGTGAGGGCGCGCATGATCGGCGGCTGGATCAATGGGATCAATGCCATGTATGAGTACGCTGCAATCGCAATTGCTGGCAACAGCTCTGGCGCCAGTCGCGTGGTCAAAAAGATCGCCGTCGGGCCGTCTGCGCCGCCGATGATGCCGATCGAGGCTGCCTCCTGGACCGTGAAGCCGAGCATCCGGGCCACGGTGAAGGCGACGTAAATGCCAAACTGGGCCGCAGCACCCAACAGCAGGCTCGAGGGCCGTGCGATCAGCGGGCCGAAGTCAGTCATCGCACCGATACCAAGGAAAATCAGCGACGGATAGATGCCAAGCTTGACGCCCTGGTATAGATAATACAACAATCCGCCCGGGCCGCTGTGATCAGCAGGCGGCGCATCCATCAGGCCGGTGATCGGCAGATTGGCCAACAGCATGCCAAAAGCGATTGGCAGCAAGAGCAGGGGTTCAAATTTCTTGACGATTGCCAGGTAGATCAGAACACCGGCAATCACGATCATGAGCAGGTGTGGCAGGTCGAGTGCAGCAAACCCGGAGTCCCCCCAGAGTTTGCCCAGGGTATCGATCAACATCTGGCGTCCTCCATCAATGGATCATGACCAGCGGATCGCCGGTCTTGACCACGGAGCCCTTGGCGACAAGGACTTGGCCGACAGTGCCGGCGATCGCCGCCACCACTTCGTTTTCCATTTTCATCGCCTCGAGGATGCAGACGACCTCGCCCTCAGCCACTTTGTCGCCGACTTTTTTCAGGACACTGATGATGGTGCCCGGCATCGGGGCGGTCAGGGCTTCGCCGGCCACGGCCTGGACATGCGGTGCCGCCGGAACGGGAGCAGCCAGAGCGGGGGCAGCAGCAGCCACCGGCGCAACTGGTGCGACAGCCTCATAGGTGGCGAGCAGATTAGCCTCGCCGCGTTCGACTTCAACTTCATAGGTCTTGTTATTGATCGTCACTTGATACTTCATGCGTTGTCTCCTCAGCCCAGTCACTCAGGCAATTTCACGGATGGATTTGAAAATCAGTTCGTTGACAGGAATCCCGCACTCGTCACAAACGATCGCCATGACCATGGCAGCCGTCTTTTCATCGATACCGACGAGCTCAAGCTTGCCCGGTACGTTGGTACTGGGAGCTGATGCAGATTTAGCCGGGACCGGAGCTGCTTTGACCGTTTCAACCACACCCTCGGCCGGTTTTTCCCTGTGCATTTTTTTCATGACCAATGACTGCCCGTAAATCAGTAAAATCAAGGCGGCCAGCACCGCAAACACGACGCTGATGCCAAATAGGCTGGTGAACAGGCTGTTGATGATATCCATGCGTTTCCCCCTGTCAGACCTGGCGGATCGAGTAGGAGACCCGATTGATCTTCTTCTCGGCCCGGTTGGCAAAGAATTTCTCAGCAATCTGCGGGAAGGCCAAGTAGCTGAGGACGTCCTCATCACTCTCGGCAATCCCGGCCAGTTTGGCCTTGGCGGCCTCGAATTCCGGCGCCAGAGTCTCAGCGTAGCGGCCGGTGATCGGTTGCTCGTCGCCGAGGACCTTCTGGATCAGATCAGGATCGACGGTACCGGGGGCTTTGCCGTACTCGCCGCGGATGTAGGCTTTGACTTCCTTGGAGATGTTCTTGTAGCGTTCGCCGACCAGGACATTGGTCGCGGCCTGGACACCGACCATCTGGCTCATCGGGGTGACCAGCGGCGGGTAGCCGAGGTCGGCCCGGACCCTGGGCGTCTCAGCGAGCACCTCGGGCAGGCGGTCGATCGCGTTCTGCTGCTTGAGCTGGGAGACGAGATTGGACAGCATGCCGCCCGGGATCTGGTAGGTCAGGGCGTCGGTGTCGGTGCTCAGGACATAGGGATCCAATAGGCCGGATGCGATGTATTTGTCCTTGACCGGCTTGAAGAAATCGTTGATCTGCTTGAGCACGTCTTCCTTGAGCCCGGAGTCATACCCCATCTGCTTGAGGGCATAATTCAAAGACTCGGTGGCGGGCTGCGAGGTGCCACCCGAGAACGAGGAGATCGCGCAGTCGATGCAGTCAGCACCGGCTTCGACTGCTTTCATATAGGTCATCGGGCCGAGACCGGTCGTCGAATGGGTGTGAACGACGATCGGCAGGCTGACATTGGCCTTGAGGGCTGAAACGAGGTCAAAGGCCTCCTGCGGGCTCATGATGCCGGCCATGTCCTTGATGCAGATCGAGTGGACGCCCATCTGCTCGAGTTCCTTGCCCATCCGGACATACGACTCGAGGTCATGGATCGGGCTGATCGTGTAGCAGATCGTACCCTGGGCGTGGCCACCGCATTTCAAGGTCTCGTCGACTGCCACCTGGATGTTGCGGAAGTCGTTCAAGGCATCGAAAATGCGCAGGATATCGATGCCATTCTGGATCGAGTGGCGGACGAACAGCCGGACCACCTCATCCGGGTAATGGCGGTAGCCGAGGATGTTCTGGCCACGCAAGAGCATCTGGAGCTTGGAGTTGGGAATGTGTTTTTTGATCAGGCGCAGGCGCTCCCAGGGATCCTCGTCCAGAAAGCGCAGGCAGGAGTCAAACGTCGCGCCGCCCCAGCACTCGACTGAGTAGTATCCAGCCTGGTTGATGGTGTCCAGGATGTCAATGAAATCTTTCTGTGGCATGCGGGTCGCCACCAGCGACTGGTTGGCGTCGCGCAGGACAGTTTCTGTGAATTTGATCTGCATTGGAAACCTCCTTTATGTCGGGCAAGCTTTGTTATGCTCCAATCGCAGTGATCCTTTCGCGAAAGTTAAGCATATTCAACAAAATTATAACGGCCGTCCGCCAGACAAGCAAGCAAATTGACGGCCTTTAACCATGAATAAAATTGAAATTTTTCGAACGGGCAGATTAGGGAGTGCGCCTCCCATTAACGCAGCAAAAGGAAAACCTTCACATCTTGCGCAAGCAGGTCATTTCCATAAGTTGTCATACCGGCTAACCGGCTCAGGGCCCCGGATGATCTTCCTCGAGATGTGCAGACTGCCCTCTTTGTCAGCACGGACCCGCCATTCGATGAGCATGATCTTGCCTTCAAAAATCTCGATGCCAGTGATGCCCCGGGCGTGGATGCAGCAACCGGTGTTGAAATAGGGCAAGTCGGAGCTTTTGGGGAATTTAGGCCGGTGCGTATGGCCACAGATCAGCATTTTCTGGTTGGCCGAAATCCAGCGATTGTACATTTTCTCGATCTTGTGCCGCTTGTTGGCGTTTTTGGCCGGGCTGGAGGGATTCTGGAAACCGATGATGTGCATCAGGCGCCAGAAATAGCGCATCATCAGCATGGAGACGACCCAGAGCTGGTCATTCATCAGGTCACCCTGGTGGCCATGTACGGTCAGGATCTCCTGTCCAGTCTCACGGTGGCGCAAAACCAGAGCCTCACAGGGCTCGAGATTTTCGAACAGGATTGTTTCCTCATCGTTGTATTCATCGAAATAATAATGGAGGTTTTTCCTGACATAGTCTTTGTTTTTAAGACTCATGTTGTGGTTGCCATACAGCATGATCATGCGGTCTTCTTCATGGAAGTGCTGCAGGGTGTGGAAAATATCGCTGTGGGCGATCCGGATATGCTTGAAATGAGCGTATTCCCACAGCTCATCGCCGTCACCGGCCTCAACATAGGTGTAACCGTTGTAATAATAGTAGGCCATCGCGTACTGGTAGATGGCCTGGTTGCGGGCAAATTCATCGGACAGGCTGTTATCGCCCCGATGGCAATCGGAAAAGAAGATCAGGCGGGACGTTTCATCAAACTCCAGGACTTTGGCTGACTGGTAAGCCTGATTCAGTCGTTTGTCAGTTAACATACCCATCGCCTCGCTTTGTTCGGTCTAATTTGATTATAAACCTAGAAGCGGGTGATGACACTACGCGGTTGAGGTTTTTCCGGTTATTGACGATTCATGAAGCCGACAATGGCTCGGCAACTGGCTCACTCAAGGTGAGATTGTAGGGGTCGTGGCCACCAATGTTCAACACAGCCATGTCCGCCAAAATGTCTTCATAGCGTTCCAGTAAGCCGAGGAACACATCGACCACTTGGCTGTCGAACTGGGTCCCCCTGCCTTGGACGAGCTGGTTCTTGGCATGTTCGACATCCATGCGCGAGCGATATTGGCGATCCGAAGTCATGGCGTCGAAAGCATCAACCACGGATATGATCCTGGCCAGGAACGGGATCTGCTCACCTCTGAGGCCATGGGGGTAGCCCAGGCCATCGATCCGCTCATGATGATACTGGACGATCGGCACCACCTGCTTGAACATGAAGACAGCCGATAGAATCTGGGCGCCCTTGAGCGGGTGCTTCTTCACTTCCTCATATTCGGCATCGTTCAGACGATCTGTTTTGGCCAGGATGTCGTCACCGGTACCAATCTTGCCAACATCATGGAAGAAACCACTGATCCGCAGCAGCTCAACCTGGTCCTGCGGCAGGTTCATGGCCCTGCCGATCAAGGTTGCAAAATAGGAGACGCGGTCGGAATGGCCCCGGGTGTAGATATCCTTGGCATCGACCGCCAGGCGCAGCGCCTCGATTGTGTCCATGTAGCCGTTCCTGAGCTGGTCATACGTACGGTTCAGCTCCTCGTTTTTCATGTGGACCATCGAGTGCAGGAAAGCATTGCTCAGCGACGAAGCCGCCTGGCCAGCATATATTTCCAGCAGTTTGATGCCATCATCCAGTTGTGAATTTCCAAAATCGAGACTCTCGACATAGATCACCCCGATCGACTGCATCAGTTCATTGTTCAGCGGCAAAATGACACCTTCGTCAAAATGGACGATCTTCTGGTTGAGACGCGCATAACCGATCTCTTCCATCAAACTGGGCTGGAGCATGTCAACAAACACATCCACGTCCTGGTGATAGCGGCCGATCCCTTTGAAAATGCTTTTCTTATCGGCATTCGGGCCTGTGACATCATCCACCAGAATAAAGGCATGTTCACTGTTGACCAGTGGCAGCAGCTCGGACAAGATGTCTTCCAGAATGCTGCCCAGTGGCTGGAGCTGGTAGATCTTGGGCACCGCCTGGAGGATCTTGTTGAGTCCTTCCTGGAATTTCTTGATCATCTGTAACATGGTGATCGATTTGATGCCGGACTCGACCAGGAGGATCAGCTGGTCAAATTTGTCGCTCTTTTCGCAATAACCTTGTATATCGAGAGCCCGGATCGTTTCCAGCGGCGGCGCCAGATCACGATGACCGGTCAAGAGCAAGATGTACAGCTCTTTGTTGAACATCCGGATCTGTTCAACCACCTCGTCGCCATGCAACGGGAACATCAGGTAGTCCAGGATCAGCAAGTCAAAATGCTCGTGTTTGATCCGCTCGATTGCTTTCAGAGGATCGGTTTCACCAACCGTCTCATAGCCACCCCGGTTCAGGACAACCGAGAGCGAATCGATGATACCGACCTCATCATCCACGACAATGATCCGGAAATTTGACATTTCATTTTGTTTGCGCTTACGCATAACGGGGCACCCCATTTCTTTGTGTACTTGTCAAAGCGGGTATTGGATAACTACGGGCCAGTGGAAGTTCTATAAAGAAACAAGTCCCTTTGCCTGGCTCACTGTCAAACCACATCCGACCACCAAATTTTCCTTTTATGGTTGCGTGAGACATATATAGTCCAAGGCCAGTGCCGAGCTTACCTTTTGTGGTCACCATTTCTCTGAACAATTTGTCACGGACTGAGGGGGATATTCCACTGCCATAATCCTTGAGCATAAATATAATTTGGTTCTCATTTTCTTCAATGGTCAGGTCTAGCTGACCTTGGCGTCCTTCATAGGATTGCAGGGCATTGATGATCAGGTTGTCGAAAATCTGGACCAGGCTGTTGATTTCACCTTTCAATTCGATGATGTTACTGGACTTGAGGTGAATATTGAGCACACAGTGATAGCGTTTAAGTTCGTGTTTCATCAACAACTCTACGCGATGGATCAGTTCATTCAAAGTGAAGGTCATTTCGTCCGATGTATTAAACTGAGCCGCTTGTCCTTTCACGGTTGTGATGATATCTGACATGTAAGTGCAATGTGGCCGGATCTTGTCAATCCATGCCAGCATCTCGCGAGCAATCTCATGATGGTCTTCAGCCGTTACACTGCTGTCTCCAATCGAGTCCTCATACTCCTCAATCAAATCTTTGAGGCCTTCGATGCCACCCGAGATCGACATGATAGGAGTCTTGAGATTGTGGGCAATGCCGCCAATCAATTGACCCAGCGAAGCAAGTCGTTCCTTCTCCATCAGCATTTCATGATTGCGGCGCAGTGAGTCCAGCGCTTCCCGGATTTCTGTGATGTCTTTGAGTAGAATAATGGTGCTGATAAAACGGCCCTGATTATAGACAGGCGTCACTTCAATCGAAAAGAAGCGCTTCTGGCCTTTGATATCCAGGGTTTCTTCCAGGGTCAGGCGCATGCGTCGCTTAACAACGGCCCTGAATTTCCGCAGCAGATTGAACATGGAACGGTTGCCTCGGACTCGATCAGCCAGCGTGTCGATCGTGATTTTTCGCGTAATGTTGGCCTCAGACTGGAACGTGTCAATGAAGGTCTTGTTAAAATCGACCAGGTTGTCATTTGCATCGAAGACCATGAAGCTGTCGGAAATATGATCGACCACTCTTTGCAGTGCGATTGGCACAATGCTGAGAAAATCATATTTGAATATGGCGAAATAGAAAAAGATGCAAGACAAAGATAAAACAATGACTGTGTAGTGGAATCTGGCTGGAATGACTTGGAAGGTCACAGCAGCATTGAAGCCAAACGAGAGTATGACACCTGTCAGAATAAAAATAGACTGCTTGGAGAAAAAACCGGCATTCTTGATCGAAAAATACGCCAGAAATGAAAGCCCAATGGTAATGCATGTGTATGAATAGGCAGTATGGATAACGAAATACCAACCCAGAGCACTGGCTGAGGTCAGCTGTGCATAGTCATAGAATTTATAGAATACATGGTGATACTCATTGGTAAAGAGCAAGAACAGGGACAGAAACGGTATGACAAGGGTCAATAGGTGGAAGGGGCTGAGTTTGACCGTATTGTGGGCAAAGACCACCCCCACATAGAGGGCCGCTACAGGAGTCAGGATCAAGCCAATATAAGCAAAATTCACTGCCCAGATCTGGATCGGATGACCCAGAAGGTTATCGCGTAGCAGAAGCATCGCACCGATGGCCCAGATAAACAAACAGCCCATCAAGCCCAAGAACACATGATGGATCAGCTGCTTATTTTTCATCCGCCAGACAATCACCGACAGGAATACGACGAAGGCGATCGAAAGCAGGACGAGTGCAAAATCTGGATTAAGCAATAATTTAATCATGCCGGTCACCGGCAGTACGGTCAATGATCTGCAAAATCCATTGACTCAGTTCGCTGGCCTGGGCACTGAGGAAATAATGTCCAGCTTGCGGAATAATCGTCAAATCCACCTGGTTTGAGAATCGATTCCAGCGTTGATACAGTCGTTTGGCCCCCATCGTGACAGGGTCCTGGTCGCCAACGATGCAATGAATGGGCGCTGACAACCTCATGCAATCAGGATCCAGCCGAGCTTCGTGCTGTTTCCGGTTGAAAAAGTCGTAAAATTCTGCCGCATCCTGGCGAAACCAGCGGATCATATTTTCTTGTTGCTCCGGTTGTATGTCGCCAGTGCGAAGACCGATTGACAAGAGGATTTTCAGCAATGATGAATCGCTCAGGTAACGCCAGGGATTTGCCAGCAAACGATTGAGACCCTGCCGGATCAAAGCGACCGGCGAGACGATCGATTTGTGCGAGGCGAACGCAAAAGGCGGTAACGAGGCACCGACCAGAACCGAAACCGGTGGACGGCCCATCTTTTCCAGCAGCAGAGCGGTTTCAATCGCCAGGCTGGAACCAGCACAATGGCTGTAAATATAGAGTTCACCCATCAATTCCTGCTTCAGTTCATGGGCAATTGTCTCGGCCATCGCATGTTGTGGCAAACGCTGCTCCGGCAAATTGACCGCAATCACATTCAGGTCATCCGTCAGCTGGCTGATTTGCTGGCTGAGGGCCAGACAGGTCGCAGCAGTTCCACCGGCATAGGGAAATATGACCAAGTGCTTCAGCGCGCAGGATTGACGGAGCACCAGCAAGCTGCCCGGGCGGTCTGAACACTGGTTTTGCATGAATTGCGCCAGATCCCGGACCGTTGGATGACTGTACAAATCAGCAAAGGTCACCGGATCACCAAGGATGGCAACCAGCCTGGCTGCACTCAGTGAATCCCCACCCAATCGGAAGAAGTGGTCCTCACGACCGATTCCCGAGCATTCCAAGACTTCCGAAAATGCTGCAGCGATCCTGATTTCGAGCTCGGTGGCCGGCGGTGTCGATTCGGCTACCAGCGCCAAGTCAAAATCAGGGCCAGGCAATTTTTCCCGGGCGATTTTACCATTGCTGTTGAGTGGAATCCGGTCCAGGGCAACAAAGAACGTTGGGATCATATATTCCGGCAGCAGCTTGGTCAGATAAGCCCGCAGCTCATGGAGGGTGATCGGCTGCGCAGGCACAAAGTAGGCGATCAGCTGCTTATTGCCTTGTCCGTTTTCCACTGTCAGGACCCGGGCGGATTTGATCCGGTTGTGTTCGAGAATGGCTGACTCGATTTCACCCAGCTCGATCCGGTGTCCTCGGATTTTGACCTGATGATCGATCCGGCCCAGATACTCGATATCGCCTTCTGGAAAGAACCGGCCCAGGTCGCCAGACCGGTAGAGTTTTTCGCCTGGTTCGAATGGGCTGGGCATGAACCGGGCTGCTGTCAGCTCAGGATTATTCAAATAGCCACGTCCTACACCAGCACCGCTGACAAAGATCTCACCGGGAGCTCCTATCGGCATCGGATTGAGATTTTTGTCCAGAATATAGACACGCATTGTCGGAATGGGTCGTCCTACATTGGAGGTGCCATTCTGGAGGTCAGTGTCTTTGAGATCAATATAGGTGACATGGACGGTCGTTTCCGTAATTCCGTACATGTTGACCAGGCGCACATGAGGATATTTAGCGTGAAAGGCTCTGAGCAGCTGAGGTTTCAAGGCGTCTCCACCAAAAATGACCATGCGGACAGAGAGCTCAGAACCGGATTTCTGGACTTCCTGGTCCGCCAGGTTGTAAAAGGCAGCTGGCGTCTGGTTTAAAACGGTCACTTGCTGATCAATCAGCAATTTGCGGAAAGCCTGTGTATCCCGGGCGACTGGCTTAGGGACAATGACCAGACGACCGCCATACAAAAGTGCACCATACATCTCCCAGACCGAAAAATCAAAACAATACGAGTGGAACAAAGTCCAGCAATCTTGCGGGCCAAAGTCAAACGGTGTACGGTCATTAAAGAGCAACCGGACAACATTGCGGTGTTCAATCATGACGCCTTTGGGGCGGCCAGTCGATCCTGAAGTATAGATAACATACAGTAAATTCGACGGTTCAATGAGTGAGTTCTGCCTTGGCAAGCGCAATCCATTGGCTTTTTGGCGTAATGCATTCGCCACAATGGCGGACGCATCGAGAATGGTCCCATCAAATCCAGTCGGACTACTTGTACGTGTTCCTTTCAAAAGGATCCTGGCGCCAGAATTTTCCAGCATATATGAAACCCGCTCGGTCGGATAGTCCGGATCGATGGGCAGATAAGCAGCACCAGCCTTCAATACGCCCAGGATAGAGACAATCATGGTCAAGGATGGTTGCATAAAAAGAGCGACAATTGATTCTCTCTTGGCACCTGCCTGCCGGAGTTCTCTGGCGACCCTTTCAGCCATTTGATCCACAACATCATACGTGTATGATTTTTTGCCGATGACGACTGCCGGAGAATGCGGCGAACGATCGACCTGGGCTTCAAATAATCCGGTCACCGTCTGGCTGCGCGGATACTCGGCGTTTGTCTGGTTAAACAGGGTCAAAACCTTGTAGCGTTCCTTCTCGGAAAGCATATGGATCTGGCTGATCGGTCGTTGCGGATTATCCAGAGCATGCCAGAGCAAGCGCAGCATATGGTCGTGGATATAGTCGATTTCTTTGGCGTAGAATAGATCGACCAGATAATCATAATTGAGGAGAATCTGACTCTCCCCTTCTCGCTCATTGATATGCAGATACAAAGCTTCGGTCTGGTGTTCTGTGAAATGCCAGCGCACCTCGGCGTTGCCTGCCAGGCCCTCCTGGCTGCGGTTGATTTTGCCATTTTGGTATGAGATGGCAATATCAAAAAGCTTCTCTACATCAGGGAAAGATTCCCGGACGTCACGGAGGAGAAGGTCGTAAGGGTATTTTTGATGTTTGAGCACAGAAAACCAGGATGCATCTAGCTTGCGGGAGAATTCTTGAAAGGTCAGGTGCTGATCAATTTTGATCCGCAAGGGAACGGTACTGATAAACATGCCGATCGTCCGCTTTTCCCTGGCATTGGAACGGTTAAGGACTGGTGTTCCGATCACGATATCATCCTGGTCCTTGATCCGGTTGATGTAGATGCTCATGGCTGCAAAAAACAGCGCAAAAATCGAAGTCCGGTTTTCATGACAATAGTCACGGATCTTGCTGGTCAGCTTTTCCGGCAAAGCATAGCTGCGCCGCTTGGCGGTCAAACCAATCCGTTCTGAGGTGCGAGTTTTCAAGGTTGTCAAGGTCGGTAAAGTCGAAAACTGGTTACTCCAGAACGCCTTGTCAAGATGATACCGATCAGATCCGATGTATGTTTGCTCAGATTGGATGAAATCACGATAGGGGGGATTTTCCGGATCATTGACTCCCCGACCATCACCTAGCCTGTCATAGAACGCCATCAGGTCATTGCCGATCTGGACAAAGGACCAGGCATCGGCAATCAGATGATGGAATCGCATAAACAGCGCAGAAGACTGGTTGTCGATCTTCACATAAGCAAAATAAAATAAATTCTGGTCGAGTTCAAATGGCCGGCGAACTTCTGCGCGATCCCATTGGTAAAGCATTTCCCTGTCAACCAGGCTGAAGTCGAACCGCGGCATGACATAAGGCTCAAAAGGAGCAAAATATTGCGTGACTTCGCCATCCGGATTTTCCCGGATCCTGGTCCTGAATCCCTCATTTTGCGCCAGAAGCAAGTTCACAGCCTGATTGGCCGTTGTGTAATCGATGACTTGGTTGAATTTCAAAGTTACCGCCAGATTGCCAATGCCGGTATCTGGATTGATCTTCTCAAGATACCAAACACCCCTCTGAGGATATGTCAGTGGATATTGCCGATGGCATAATAGGCGATCAATTTCGCTGTCCGGAACAAGACCTTCCTTTTCGGTTTTCACAATTCTGTCTCCAGTCGTTGCGCGTCTCCAGTTTGCCCACACGACAAACAGGCAGGAACGTCACTCCAGTCTGCCGGGTGACAGACGGGCAGTGGTTCGGATCCATGAAGTCACTCTCATCATAAAACGAGCAGAGACGCAATCACATGACAGAAAAGCTAATTATTCATGACAATTTCAGTGGACATATGTTACAAAGCAGCTGGTTGTCCTTTTACACCAAAAACATCGTGACGATGACGGCGGCGGCGAGGCCGGAAAGGACAGGGATGAGGTTTTTGCGGGCGAGGTCGGCGGGTTTGACGTTGCAGATGGCAGCGACCGGAATGACACCCCAGGGAATGATGGTGCCACCACCGACCCAGATGGTGATGACTTGACCGAGAGCAGCCAGTGACGAGATATTGGCACCGGTTGCGACGGAGAAGGTCTGGGCGAGCGAGCCGACGAGGGGCAGTCCAGAGAAACCGGAGCCATCGAGGCCAGTGACGACAGCGATCAGGGCCTGGATGATGACGACCGGGAATTTGGCCAGCGGTGCGATGCCGGCCAGGTACATACCATAGTCATTGAGGATGTTGGGGGCGCCTTCACCCATGATCTTGGCGGCGATTTCACCGCTGCCCAGGAAGAAGAACCCGCCAATGACAATAACCGGAGCAAATATTTTGATGGCGAAAATGAAGCCTTCCTTGAATTTGTCGGTGATTTCATCGAGCGAATCCATCAGGTCGCCCTTGCCGATCAGGATGGCGGTCATGATCAGGATCGCGGTGCCACCGACCAGGGCTGTGGCATCGCCACCGACGATATTGAGGGTGATCATGAAAAAGACGTCGAGGACGAAGGCCAGGGGTGTGACCACAGCCATGACATAGGAAAACGTCGTGATTTTGACTTTGGATTCGGATTCGGTTGCGGCCAGGTCAGCCACAGCCATCTGCGGATTTTTCTTGAGATCTTGCAGGAACATGGCAAAGGCAACGGCAATGGTGACAACCGACATGACAAGCCAGATCGGCACACTGGCGACCATGATGTCGGTCGGGCCCACACCGGCTGACTTGGCGGTGATCGAAGGGGCCCCCTGGATGAAAAAGTCACTCGAGAGGCCAATGCCGTGGCCAAACAGGTTCATGGCCACAGCAGCCCAGATCGCCGGCAAACCAGCGCGCAGGGCAAATGGCAGAAGCAGGGCCCCGACGAGGGCCACAGCCGGGGAAGGCCAGATGAACCACGAAGCGACCAGCATAACCGCGCCGACGACAAAAAAAGCGACCTTGTTGGAGTGGATGGCGTTTTTCAAAGGCCGGATCATCAGCTCGTCCGCACCGATGGTGGCCAGCGTTTTGGTCATGGAGACAACCAGGGCAATGACCACAATGATCCCGAGGAATTCACCACCGGCCACAACCAGGGCATTGTACAGGACTTGGATTGCTTTGATCGGATGACCCGTGAAAAAGAGTCCCATCAGGAAAATACCGACCACAGAAGGCAGGACAATTTCCTTTTTGAACAGAAGGGCGGTGATGATCAACAGAGTCATCACCAGATAGACGAGGTGCAAGGTACCGATTGTGGCCATGGAAACCTCCAGATGTACTATTTACGCAAAAACGCCGGTCAGGCCTGCCTGTTCGACGCGTTGGCGGATCGTGGGGATGTCGGTCGTATAGGATCCCTGCTCCTGCATGCGCTCGAACAATACCGAGCCGGAGAAGGTGTATTTCAAGCCGAGGCCCTTTTCGGTCTGCATCTGCTCACGCACATAGGCGATCGCATCGCCGATCACCAGGCTGCGGGGCAGCTCGATGGGTTCGAGTCCCTTAGCCACTCGGGCGGCATTGTAGCCAGCCAGGGTACCGGTGACAATGGCCTCGGTATGGCCGACCAGCAGGCCAGCTTTTTCGCCGGCGCAGAACAAGTTGTTGACGCCTTCGACCGCAAGGGTGTTGTCGCGGGGCGCCATGGCAAAAAAGCGCATGGAATTGCCCTGGCCGCCGGAATACGGATCCTCATAGCGGGCTTTTTCCAGGCCCGGGATCTGCTGCAGGCGGTGGATTTCAAAATAGGGCGACATCAATTTGGCATGACCCGTGTCCAAAAGGACGATGTTGTCGCGGAATTCAGCCAGGGCATATTGCTGGCAGGCCTTGATGTCAAGATGATCCTCGACCAGACTCTGGGGAACGGGAACAAGGGCGACGCCTTTTTCATTGAGCTCAGCCACGATCTCAGGTGACAGGGATTCCTTGAACAATTTGCAGGAGCCACTCATGGCACCGACGGCGCCTGAGCTTTTCTTGCCGACCATCTCTGTCACTCCAGCAAGGCCGGTCAGGCTGACACGTCCGCCAAAACTGGGGCAACGTAAGATGCACATCGCACAACCGTTGCCGTATTTCTTGCAATTGGCCATCGGGCCCGCGGTTCCGGTTGTATCGACAAAGACATCACCCGCATAGGTTTTACCCTTTTTGCAGCCAATGGCGTGGATCGTCTGGTTGGTCATGACGAGTTTTTCGATCCGGGAATGATAGACAATCTTGACCCCGATTGAAAGCAGATAATCGGTCACCGCTGGCGGGGTGGTCGATATGTCATACAGCGTCGCATGCTTGTGACCAGGGAATTCGATGTTGCGATGGCGGGCAGTCTGGTCGGTGATATCGAACAATTCACCACCACCGAGGGCGATGGCTTCTTCCGTCGCGGTGAAACGCCCGTTGTTGCGCATGATGCCACCCACCAGTCCTGTGCCGAGCAATAAATCGGTCCGTTCATGTAATGTGACGGATACGCCCTGCTTCCTGGCGGCAATGGCTGCGGCGCAACCGGACCAGCCGCCACCGACAATTTGAACTTCCATGGTCAATGATCTCCTTGGGAAATGGTCTTTTCTTAAGGTACCGTCAAAAGACGATTCATTCAAGACTTTCCACAAGATCCGTGCGGATTCATGCGAATTTTTTCCAAGAATCAGGCCCAGCCAGGCCAGACTGGCAGCACGAGGACGGTGATAACGCCGCAGATGAGAATGACCGGAATCGGGCTGAGCTTGAACCGGACCTGCAAAAAAATGGTCAAGGCAAATAAAACAAGCGAAAGAGGGCTCACAAGGCTCAAAGGATCCAGTTTCAGGAGTTCGAGCCAGTTCTCGGCCAGGGGCCGGATCAGGGAAGCCTGGGCAAAAAACCAAGTCGCCGAAGCCAGCAAGGCCACGACCGTCGGGCGCAGGCCGTGGAAAGCCATCCGGGTCAGCGGATGGTGCCAGATCCTGTCGAGCCAATGGGTCAAGACCAGGATCAGGAGCAACGAGGGCAGCATGACGCCAATGGTCGCGGCCGCACTGCCAGCCACGCCAGCGATGACAAAGCCAACATAGGTTGCAGTATTGATTGCCAGGGGGCCGGGCGTGATCTGGGAAATGGCCAGGATATCGCCAAATTGCTGCACGGAAAGCCATTGATGGCTGGTCATTTCACGCTGGATCAGTGGCACCATCGCATACCCGCCGCCGAATGTGAAGAGGCCGATGCGAAAGAAAGTCATAAACAGTTGCCATAGGATCATGACGCTTCACCGCCCTTTTGTGTCGGCTTGATGATCCGGCTCGTGTAGGCAGGTGCCAGCCAGTACAGGGCCAGACCAGCTGCCGCGCCGCCGAGGACAGTCAGGACCGGATGCAGATCCATGGCTATGACCAAAACCCAGGCCATCAGGGCGATGAGGGCCGTGACCTTGTCTTTGACGATCTGGCGGCCCATTTTCAGGGTGGCAAGCAGGATCTGGGCAGTGACAGCAGCCCGGACACCGATGAAGAAATGCTGCACGATTGCCAACTGCTGGTAGCGTGCCAGACCCGCGGCGATGGCCAGAATGACCAGGAACGATGGCAATGCACACCCGATGGCACTGGCGATGGCACCCAGCCGGCCGCGCTGGCGCTGGCCGATGAAGGTCGAGAGATTGATCGCAAACACACCTGGCAGCGATTGTGAGATCGCTATCAGGTCAACCAGGTCCTTTTCACTGATCCAGTGGCGTTTCTCGACCACTTCGCGCTCGATCAGCGGAATCATCGCATAGCCACCACCAAAAGTGAAAAGGCCGATTTTGAAAAATGTTGCCAGCAAGCTGAAATAAGCAGGGCTTTTAACAGACAATTTGCACGATCCTTTCCAGTTTTCATTTCAGGTCCTGCACACTTGCCATGTCCGACAAAAATCGCTGGCCAAGTCTATGCACCTGTCAATTGCGAGCAGCGGTCAGCAGCTGATAAT